>NZ_JAVRBY020000040.1:0-78365 GCF_034531035.1 Nostoc sp. DedQUE02
TAAAGTTACAAAAAATCAAGGGGTGCGAGGTTTTAACTTAGCTTGTAAATGGAAACGTAAAATTTTGGGAGTAGCTCCAGAAGAAGGATGGTTTATTTTAACAAAATTGAAAAATATATCAAGTTTAATTGAGATATATAATAGTCAATCTGTACAGTATAAAGTGATAAATTCCGCTTGAAAGTGAAGATTAAATGACTCTTAAATCGTGTATTAAGGTACTCTTGCATCTTGCTTAAGTCTGATATCTTCTTGGCAACAGCTTTGTTGTCAGGTAGATTGATGAGTCGAATTAACGGATTTGTTGGGCGACGCGATTTCTTAAAATTCGCCAGTGTGTTAGGTATTGCGGCTACTGCTTTTAGTGATAGTTTTTGGAATCCAGAGCAAAATGCTGTTGCTGATATTCACCCAGTTAACCCTAATCCAATCAGTCCACCTGAAGCCGTCAAGCGCTTGTTGGATGGTAATCAAAGATTTATCGATCAAAAACGTCAATATCCCGATCAATCACTAGAACATCTACGATTAGTTGCTAAAGCTCAGTATCCTTTTGCCGCCATTTTAGGCTGTGCAGATTCTAGAGTACCTGCGGAAATCGTCTTCGATCAAGGACTTGGAGATTTATTTGTCGTGCGAGTTGCTGGTAATGTCGTCAGTGATACGGTTATAGGTAGTCTGGAATACTCAACAACAGTATTGGGTTCGCAGTTGATTGTAGTTTTAGGTCATAGAAGATGCGGTGCAGTAGCAGAAGCAATCAAAAACGAACCACTTCCTGGCAGAATTGGTTTAATTATTGAGGGCATCAAACCATCTGTAGAAAAGGTAAAGTTCAGAACGGGTGATAATATGCAGAATGCAGTTATAGCTAATATTCAGTATCAGACTGAAAAATTGCCGGAAAGCTCAACTATTTTAGCGAAATTAGTTCATGAAAGTAAACTAAAAATTGTTGGTGCTTGTTACGATATTGACACTGGTAAAGTTAACATTATTACTTGAATATCTTACCTTTTGTAGGCGTAGAATTCTTAGTTTAATGTTGCTCAAAAAATTATTAGTTAGAAAACATTTTATTGATAATCTTGAAAATTAATTAAATTTATAGATAGGGGTGTATAACTTGTACATCCCTACTAATGAATTTGTTGCAAAAATTGTTGAAAATAGTATTATAGGGTTTCTCGGTTGAGTAGGTACTAAACCCCACCCCCAATCCCCTAAGAGCAAGCGAGGAGAGGGCTATGATCTACCTCATATAATTAGGAAACGCTGTATGTCGCGATGCTTGGATTTGGCTATGTCAACCTCAACTCACATTCAGAAAAACCTAAAAGTAAGACACAGTCAAAACTTTTAACAAATAAACCCAGCAGGGATCATATAACAAGACCACCTGCCAGGAAGGTATAGTATATTCTGGCCATGTTTGATCAGGTTAGCGCTTATTTGTAGCAAATAATTGCGTATCCCTAGATAGAATAACTAAATACTTTGGAAAACACAGTTAAGAAAAGTTACTAATTAGGTTAATTTCCAATTAAAACCAACAATCCCCTAAATAGAGTAGATAGAGATACGGGGACACAAAAAAATATTTCCCAATGCCCCATGCCCCATAATATAAGAAAGCGCTTCACACTTCTTAAATAATCAGCTTTATTAGAAAAATGGCGAGAGACTTGCGGGGATTCATTAAAATTTTGGAAGAAAGAGGACAATTACGGCGAATTTCAGCTTTAGTTGACCCAGATTTAGAAATTGCTGAGATTTCCAACCGGATGCTGCAAAAAGGTGGGCCAGGGTTGTTGTTTGAAAACGTCAAAGGCGCTTCCTTTCCGGTGGCGGTGAATTTGATGGGAACTGTGGAAAGGATTTGCTGGGCGATGAATATGCAGCATCCAGAGGAGTTGGAAACTCTGGGGAAAAAACTAAGTATGTTGCAACAGCCAAAACCGCCAAAGAAGATTTCCCAGGCGATAGATTTCGGGAAAGTACTGTTTGATGTGGTGAAGGCGAAACCAGGACGAGATTTTTTCCCTGCTTGTCAGCAAGTTGTGATTCAAGGTAATGATTTAGATTTAAATAAGTTGCCGTTGATACGTCCTTATATTGGTGATGCTGGCAAGATTATCACGCTGGGATTAGTAATTACCAAGGATTGTGAGACGGGTACTCCAAACGTAGGTGTGTATCGCTTGCAACTGCAATCTCAAAATACGATGACAGTTCACTGGTTATCGGTGCGGGGTGGGGCGAGGCATTTGCGAAAAGCGGCCGAACGTGGGAAAAAATTAGAAGTTGCGATCGCACTTGGTGTAGATCCTCTAATTATCATGGCAGCAGCTACACCCATCCCTGTAGATTTATCAGAATGGCTGTTTGCAGGGCTTTACGGCGGTTCTGGTGTGCAGTTGGCAAAATGTAAAACCGTCGATTTGGAAGTTCCCGCAGATTCGGAATTTGTCTTGGAAGGGACGATTACACCAGGGGAAGTTTTACCAGATGGGCCTTTTGGCGACCACATGGGTTATTACGGCGGCGTGGAAGATTCGCCGTTGATACGCTTTGAGTGTATGACGCACCGGAAAAATCCGATTTACTTAACAACATTTAGCGGTCGTCCACCGAAAGAAGAAGCGATGATGGCGATCGCACTAAATCGCATTTATACGCCCATACTGCGGCAACAAGTATCAGAAATTGTCGATTTCTTCTTACCAATGGAAGCTTTGAGTTACAAAGCAGCGATTATTTCCATTGATAAAGCATATCCAGGACAAGCGCGACGGGCAGCTTTAGCGTTTTGGAGTGCTTTACCACAATTTACATACACCAAATTTGTAATTGTTGTGGATAAAGACATAAATATTCGCGATCCGCGTCAAGTTGTCTGGGCGATTAGTTCCAAAGTTGACCCAGTGCGGGATGTCTTTATTTTGCCAAATACACCTTTTGATACTTTGGATTTTGCTAGTGAAAAGATTGGCTTAGGTGGACGGATGGGAATTGATGCAACTACAAAGATTCCGCCGGAAACAAATCATGAATGGGGTTCGCCTTTAGAATCCGACCCAGATGTGGCGGCGATGGTAGAGAGACGATGGGCGGAGTATGGTTTAGGAGAGTTGCAATTAGGAGAAGTAGACCCAAATTTGTTTGGCTACGATATGAAGTAACCTATTATAGCTTAATACAGTTTAGCCCTCTTTGATCACTCTTGGAGAAAGCAATCGCTGCAAGGCTTACGAGACTTCACTTTCCAGGCTTTGGCTATATTTTTTAATTTCTATTAGAAAATAAAGCCTCAAACCTTGATTTAGTAATAGTTTCAGTTTTCTGCTTCGATTATTGTTTTCACCAGAGTGATGGAAGAGCGATAAGTCTAAGCTAACCTAACTTCGACAAGCCTTATTTGGCCTTCCTCCCAGCCTCCCTTTCCATTTCAAAGAGGGAGGCTGGGAGGGAGAAGTTCATCAAACTCACATGCTTAAGGCTGCTGTTGACAGCCTTTGTAACTAAAATTAACGGATGTTCAAAAAGAATACAGAATTCAGTAGAAGAAAATTTTGCTGAGAGACTGAAAATAGCACATTCATCCGCTTCATTCTGAATTCTGAATTCTGATTTCTGACTTCTGACTTCTGAATTCTATTAGCTTTGATCCAAGCGCAGTACTGCCATAAAGGCTTCTTGGGGTACGTCCACTGTACCTACAGATTTCATCCGCTTTTTACCTTTTGCTTGCTTTTGTAAAAGTTTCTTTTTCCGGCTGATGTCACCACCGTAGCATTTGGCTAGCACATCTTTCCGTAAGGCGGGGATGTGTTCACTAGCGATAACTTTACTACCAATAGATGCCTGAATTGGTACTTTAAATTGATGGCGGGGAATTAGTTCTTTGAGTTTTTCTGCCATTGCCCGCCCGACATTGTAAGCTTTATCCCGATGGACAATCATCGCCAAGGAATCCACGGGATCGCCGTTAATCATGATATCTAGCTTCACCAGAGGATTTTCACGGTAGCCGATGATGTGATATTCCATACTGGCGTAACCGCGCGATCGCGATTTCATTTGGTCAAAAAAGTCAGTTACAACTTCCGCTAAGGGTAGCTCATAAGTAAGCGTGGTTCGTCCTTGAGCGAGATATTTCATATCTTTGAAGATGCCCCGGCGATTTTGTGACAACTCCATCAAGGTGCCGACATAAGTTTCCGGCGTAATCATCTCTACTTGGACGTAGGGTTCTTCAATTCTTTCGCGATCGTTAGGAGAAGGTAAACGGCTAGGATTATCGATGTACAGTTCCTCACCCTTGACGGTAATCACCTTATAAACCACCGAGGGGGCTGTAATGATTAAATCTAAGTTATACTCCCGCTCTAGACGTTCCTGAACAATTTCCATGTGCAGCAAGCCCAAGAACCCGCAACGGAAGCCAAACCCCATCGCGCTGGAAGTTTCTGGTTCGTAATGCAGCGCTGCGTCGTTGAGTTCGAGTTTTTCCAAAGCTTCCCGCAAATCTTCAAATTGGTCAGCATCAATGGGGAACATCCCGCAAAAAACCATCGGGTTCGCTTCTGCGTAACCTGGTAAGGGTGCCTCTGCTTTCGCCTTACTGAGGGTAATTGTGTCTCCTACCCGTGCATCAGCTACAGCTTTAATTGCCGCTCCCAAATAGCCTACTTCCCCAGCGTGGAGTTCATCAACTTGCTTTTGAGTCGGAGAAAGAACGCCTAATTCATCAATTTCAAATTCTTTACCCGATGCCATTAAATGGATGCGATCGCCTTTTTTCAAGGTGCCATCCATCACCCGGAAATACACAATCACTCCCCGATAGCTGTCGTAATAGCTATCAAAAATTAACGCCCGTAAGCGTTCATTGATCGTATTGGGCGGTGGCGGTATCCGCTCGACAACTGCTTCTAAAATCTCATCAATACCAATTCCTTCTTTAGCAGAAGCCAGAATCGCCCCACTGCAATCTAGACCGATAATTTCTTCAATTTCACCAATTACCCGTTCTGGTTCAGCCCCTGGCAAATCAATTTTATTCAAAACCGGGATAATTTCCAGGTTATTCTCTAAGGCTAAATATACATTTGCCAAAGTTTGCGCCTCCACACCTTGAGACGCATCTACTACCAATAGCGCTCCTTCGCAAGCCACGAGAGAGCGGGAGACTTCATACGAGAAATCCACATGTCCCGGAGTATCAATTAAGTTCAGCACATACTGCTGACCATCTTTGGCTGTGTAGTTCATTCGGGCAGCTTGGAGCTTAATCGTAATGCCACGCTCCCGTTCCAGATCCATGTTATCGAGAAACTGTTCCTTCATCTGTCGGTCTTCAACAGTGCCAGTAGCTTGTAGCAAGCGATCGGCGAGGGTTGATTTCCCGTGGTCGATGTGAGCAATAATACAAAAATTGCGAATGCGAACTGCGGGAACGTCAGTCATATACTATCTTTGCCTTAGCAGCAACCAAAGTTAAAAGAGCAATTTACTTCATGTATTTTAATGCTTTCTTAGCCAAGACGCTCCGTTTTTAGTGCTGAGTGCTGAGTTCCGAGTGCTGAGTGGGGCAGAGGGAAGAATAACTCTTAACTCTTAACGTCCTAAATCCTAACTCAGCACTCAGCACTCCCTTCACCCCATCTTTAACTTTCGATCTAAATAGGTGGACTTTTAAGAATATTATGAAAGTCTATTTGTCGCTGCTAGTATTCAACAGCTAGGAGCGTACAATAAATGTAAATAAGTACATGTAGGGATCATGAGCAATTGCGACCCCTAATTGCCCAGAATCACTGATGTATCAGCAAAACTTCTAAAGCCATTGTCTAGTCAGTTATATGCAAAATGCGATTTGAAACTTAAAGCTGTTACTTTGGTGCTATTTCAGGGAACTATTTAACTGTGCCCTTGAAGATTATTCAGTGAATTAGCCCAAATGATGAATATAACTACTTTACAAAACTTTAGGCAAAACCAATTCCGAGAATTCAGAGTATATAAACCTATGAATATGAGAGAGAAAACTACCGAAGCGGAAAACACCCAAGCCGATAAGGTAGAAATTGCTGTCCGCCTAGACTCCGAGTTACTAGAGCAAATTCAGCATCTCACCAATGACCCAAGTAAAGTAATTGAGGTGGCAATTCGCCAGTGGTTACGGGGTGAACTCCTTAGAGATGACGAACTGACGCGCACGCCTGTGCGTACCCCTATACCTCCTCGTGGTGAATGGAACGATTGACGCCATCGGTCAGTGGTCAATGCAAGTCAAAAAAGTAAAGTTTGCCAATCTGGTTTCCAGAAAACCAAAAAATACCCAATTAATATAAAAAAGCTGTAAAAGTTTATGCGTAAATTTGAGCGGCTTTAGTAAAATTACGGTCGGATACCCTTTGTCTATCCAACTCAATTAATGACTATTACTGCCAATTCTCAATTGTCGAATGTATTTTCCCAAAATCTGGAATCTATTACCAGTAAGACTGATGGTTCATTACCAGCTCTAGGAGCCGAGTTGGTTTATACGCAAGATGGAGCAGGGCGCTATCTGACCTTTTGTTGGCAGTACAGCGAACTGCTGGGGTTAAATACTGAAAAAATAGTTGACGAGCTAAATCAGACTCAAACCTTTGCCCCAGTGGATAAGGTTGCTTATTTGGAACGATTGCACCGAATTTTGACAAGTCTGGTGCCAGAAAGGTTTCAATGTTGGTTTAGCTACCACCAGGAATTATTTGAGTTGGACTTAGTGATTAGTCCGATTATGCCGAGTTTGGGAACCACTGCCACTACAGTTTTAGTGATGGGAAGGTTAGTACAAGCGACACTCAACAAAAAACAAGCACGTGTGGCATCAAAAACGCCCACACAAATAGAGTTGGCTTTGCGATCGCAGCAGCACCAAAAACTGGTAAATCGCATTACCAGAAATATTCGCCGGACATTGGATTTAGATATTATTTGGCAGCAAACAGTTGATAGTTTGGGGAAAGCACTGCGACTAGAACGCTGCATTATTTGTCCTTATCAACCCTCAAGCTCAAAAGTGCAGGTGAAAGCTGAGTATCGTCAGCCAGAACTCAAGTCAATGCTTGGTTTAGAAATACATATAGCTTCTGAGCCTGCCTTTGCTCAAGCTTTGGCAACTCTAGAACCAGTTACGATGGAAGTGCCTGGATATAAAGAGTCTGGGCGGCAGAAAACTTTAGTAGTTGCGACTTGCTATCAAGACCAAGCTAATGGATTGGTTGCCTTGAATTGGCAGGATGAATGCTATACATTAACAGAATCGGAATTAGAACTAGCGAAAGAAGCAGCAGATCAATTGGGAACTGCGATCGCTCATGCTACTTTATATGAAGAATTAGAAATAGCGCGTCAAAAAGCGGAAGAAGCTTCCCGCCTCAAAAGTGAGTTTCTAGCTAATGTATCCCATGAAATTCGTACCCCCCTCAACGGTATGATTGGCTTTTTGAAGCTGATTTTAGAAGGGATGGCAGACGATCCAGAAGAACAAAATCAGTTTTTAGCAGAAGCTCATCACTTATCGATACATCTGCTGAATATCATCAACGACATTTTGGACATTGCCAAAATCGAAGCTGGGAAAATGGAGCTAGCTTACGCTCCAGTCAAGCTAGATGAGCTATTCAGTCATGTAGAAGGTTTCATGCGTCCCCAAGCCGAAATGAGAAACCTCAGCTTTCAGATGCAAATGCCTGCGACTTCCGATGAAATCATTGTTCAAAGCAATTACCAACGGTTGTTACAAGTCATGCTCAATTTGGTAGGTAATGCCATCAAATTTACCCATGAGGGTGGCGTTACCGTCAGCGCCGATTTAGTACTCAAAAAGGCGAACTTTCAAGAGCAGCAATTTCCTGGCATGGTGAGAGTACGTGTAGCAGACACTGGTATTGGTGTTTCTTTAGATAAACAAGATAAACTGTTTCAATTATTTTCTCAGGTGGATGGCTCCCGCACTCGCCAGTACGGCGGCACAGGTTTGGGACTGGCAATATCCCAAAAGCTAGTGGAGGCAATGGGCGGCGAGGTACATTTTTATAGTCTGGGCGAAGGACTGGGTTCAACAGTCACATTTACAGTGCCACTATATCAACAACCAGTCATGGTTTCATCTAATGATAGCGACTCAACAAACAGTGCTGAGTGTTGAGTTAGTCATTAGTCATCTGGAACATTACCAATACTGGATTTGGAGTTTTAAATTTTAAAGTTTTTTAGTAATTATTATTTAATAAATAACAAGATTGGGTATGGGAGATTGGAAAGAATTCCGTCGCTAGTCCACAAAATTGTATAATTATAGGCTGGGTTGAAGAACAAAATACAACAAACGCCTAAATGTTGGGTTTTGCTCCCTTCTGCTCCAATTTACAAAAAATAGATTTTTGACCCCTTTTTACGGTGACGTGTACTTAGGAGCATTAAATCCTGTCTTCCGTCAGACTGCAAAGCAGAATCTAAAAGCTAAAGTAAAGTAGGAGGCTCACACGAAAACTCTGTTCAGGCAACACGGAAAATAAAATTTTGGATAATGGTTAACGAGTAATGGCATATAAGGCACAAGAATCATTATTATTCAATGCCTCATGCCCCATACCCCATTCCCCATTCCCCACGCCCATCATTAACTTAGCAGGTCTAAAACTATGACACTTACACTCACACCTGAAAACGTTGAAACAGTCTTAGATGAAATGCGCCCTTATCTCATGTCTGATGGCGGCAATGTGGAACTTGTAGAACTCGATGGGCCTGTTGTAAAACTGCGCCTGCAAGGTGCTTGCGGTTCTTGTCCTAGTTCTGCAATGACCCTGAGAATGGGTATTGAACGCCGCCTAAAAGAAATAATTCCTGAAATTGCGGAAATTGAACAAGTGGTGTAAAAGTTAGGAGTTAGGAGTTAGGAGTTATGAGTTTTGAATTAACTCCTAACTCCTCATTCTTAACTCCTAACTATTTCTATGTCCCATCCTCTCTACATTGCTTTTATCTGGCATCAACATCAGCCGCTGTACAAATCTCCTGGCAGCGGCGTTTCGCTATCTCCCAGTCAGCAGTACCGTCTCCCTTGGGTACGTTTGCATGGGACTAAAGATTATTTGGATTTGGTATTGCTCTTAGAGCGATATCCTAAGTTACACCAAACGGTGAATTTAGTACCTTCGTTGATATTGCAACTCGAAGATTATATTGCTGGTACTGCTTTTGATCCTTACCTCACAGCCAGCTTGACACCGGATGAGCAACTCACTCAGCAACAGCGTGAATTTATTATCCAACACTTTTTTGATGCTAACCACCATACCCTGATTGATCCTCATCCCCGCTATGCCGAGTTGTATCAACAAAGGCAGGATAAGGGGCAAGCTTGGTGTTTAGCAAATTGGGAATTGCCAGACTATAGCGATTTGCTAGCTTGGCACAATTTGGCTTGGATCGATCCTCTGTTTTGGGATGACCCGGAAATTGCTGCTTGGTTAAAACAGGGTCGGAATTTTACTTTAAGCGATCGCCAGCGCATTTATTCCAAACAGCGAGAAATCTTGAGCCGGATTATCCCCCAACACCGGAAAATGCAGGAGGCAGGGCAGCTAGAAGTTACCACCACACCTTACACCCACCCGATTTTACCCTTGCTAGCCGATACTAATTCTGGTCGGGTAGCTGTGCCTAATATGACGCTACCTAAGCAACGCTTTCAGTGGGAAGAAGATATTCCCCGCCAT
The DNA here is from genome assembly GCF_034531035.1 of Nostoc sp. DedQUE02. Taxonomy (NCBI): domain Bacteria; kingdom Bacillati; phylum Cyanobacteriota; class Cyanophyceae; order Nostocales; family Nostocaceae; genus Nostoc; species Nostoc sp. DedQUE02. The sequence goes on from NZ_JAVRBY020000040.1 coordinate 9,780, forward strand.
TTGCGGAAAGCTTGGGACTTTTATCAAGACCGCTTTGGACAGATACCTCGTGGTTTATGGCCTTCGGAACAATCGGTTAGCCCGGCGGTACTTCCGCACATTATTAACCAAGGATATAAGTGGATATGCTCAGATGAAGCCGTCTTGGGGTGGACGCTGAAACACCTTTTTCATCGGGATGGGGCGGGGAATGTGGAACAACCAGAACTACTGTATCGACCCTATCGCCTGCAAACCGCCGAGGGTGACTTGTCAATTGTGTTTCGCGACCATAGATTATCAGACTTGATTGGTTTTACTTATGGTGCAATGCCTGCAAAAAAGGCAGCAGCAGATTTAGTGGGACATTTGCAAGCGATCGCTAAAATGCAAAGAGATAGTCATAGTGAACAACCTTGGCTAGTTACCATCGCCTTAGATGGAGAGAATTGCTGGGAATTTTATCCCGAAGATGGCAAACCTTTCTTAGAAGCTTTATATCAAAGCTTAAGCGATGAACCCCGCCTCAAACTCGTCACTGTCTCCGAATTTCTAGAAGAATTTCCAGCCACAGCCACTATCCCCGGAGGACAACTACATAGTGGTTCTTGGGTAGATGGCAGCTTCACCACTTGGATCGGCGATCCCGCCAAAAATCGTGCTTGGGATTACTTGACAGAAGCTAGAGTTATGCTTGCAAGTCATCCCGAAGCGACGGAAGAAAATAACCCCGAAGCATGGGAAGCATTGTATGCCGCAGAGGGTTCCGACTGGTTTTGGTGGTTTGGCGCCGGACACTCCTCAAATCAGGATGCCATTTTTGATCGGTTGTTTCGAGAACATCTGTTTGGCATTTACAAAGCATTAAATGAACCTGTACCACCCTATCTCAAGCAACCAGTGGAAAACCACGAAGCACAGGGAAACCACACCCCACAAGGGTTTATTCATCCCGTGATTGATGGTAGGGGTGATGAACAAGATTGGGACAAAGCTGGACGTATAGAAATCGGCGGGGCGCGAGGGACGATGCATAACAGCAGTGTTATCCAGCGACTTTGGTATGGAGTCGATCACTTAAATTTCTATTTGCGACTGGACTTTAAAAGTGGCGCTGCACCAGGACAAGATTTGCCAGCAGAGTTGAATTTACTGTGGTTCTATCCAGAAAAAACAATGGTTAATAGCCCAATTCCCTTGGCAGATGTACCAGATGCAGCCCCACTTAATTACCATTTCCACCATCTTTTAGAAGTTAACTTGCTGACGCAATCGATTCAGTTTCGGGAAGCGGGAGACAATCATCAATGGCATCCCCGTTTCAGTCGCGCTCAAGTAGCTTTAAATAATTGTTTAGAGTTGGCGGTGCCGTGGGCAGACTTGCAAGTTCCGCCAGATTATCCTCTGCGCCTGATTTTGGTGCTTGCAGATGAAGGGCGTTTTTCCAACTACTTGCCAGAAAATACTTTGATTCACATTGAGGTGCCTTAGAACTCAATACCCTTGGTTTTACGAAATATCTATTAGGGGCATACAGAGGAAGCAACGCGAAAAAGTGAGATCCTCGTGATAATAGGTAGGGGAGACAGGGGGAGCAGGGGAGCAGGGAGAGTGAAAAGACAAATAAGAGTACTTTTTACTACTGAAACAAATTACTTTTACACTAGGCCTCTTGCAAAAATATATTTTTGTACTCTTAGGGGAAAGGTTTTGGTTAAAGGGAAATGATTTTGAGTTTCTTTACCCTTTTCCCCCGCCCCTTACAGATGTATGCCCCTAAAGTCGATTTATTTGGAAATCATATTTAATTTTTCTAGTTCTAAATCTAAATAATCAAGCAGTATTGGGATGCGATCGCCTACGGTGGGGTAAAACACCATCGTCGGTAGAAGATAAGCAATAATCGAGTAACATCCAGATTTAGGAGTTGGTGCATGACCGATAACGTAGATAGTACAGCGAACAGACACTTCAGTTCAGGTACTAAAAAAATCAAAGAGAAAGCTTCTCGAAATCAAGTGATCACGGCTCCATTACCAGACCCGATTGCAAAAAATATTGAAGCGATTATTTCACTTCATACCCAGGAAGTTCGAGATATTCCCATCCACCAGCGAATACTAGAAGCGATCGCAAGATTTTTTGGGCGATCGATATTTATGTATAGTTTGCTAATAATACTGGCGATCTGGATTTTTAGCAGTTTTTTTGATCGATTTTTGCCATTCAATTTACCCTCGTTTAGCTGGTCAGGTCAAGGCTTAGACGCAGCTTCATTGGTGATCTCAACTGGAGTACTGGTACGACAAACTCGCCAAGAAAACTTTGCCGAACAAAGGGCGCAATTGATGCTACAGCTTAACCTGCTCTCCGAGCAAAAAATTGCCAAGATTATTGCTCTATTAGAAGAACTCCGTACCGATTTGCCTGATGTGATCAATCGGTATGATTCGGAAGCGAAATTGATGCAGGAACCGACTGACCCGATTGCGGTATTGGACGCACTCCAGAAAAACTTAGCTGAAGAACTGTCAGCCACAGAAGAAAACAATATGAGTTGATCCCAGTTTTTAGTAGATTTTTGTTTCTATTGAAAGACAAAAAATAAAACTTAATGTAGAGTCTTTGTGTCGGAAATCACAATTAAAATTTATCGTATATTTAACCAGAGGGATAGATATGGCTCAACTGAATGGTGTAATGATGCAGTACTTCCATTGGTATATCCCTCCAGATGGCAATCTTTGGAATGAGTTTAAAGAGAAAGTCAAAGAGTTAGCTGATGCCGGTGTTACATCTGTTTGGCTACCCCCAGCTTACAAAGGAACAGGGGGTGGCTACGATGTCGGCTATGGAGTCTATGATATGTACGATCTAGGCGAGTTTGACCAGAAAGGCTCGGTTCGGACAAAGTACGGCACAAAAGACGAGTATATCGCTGCTATCAAGGCGGCAAAAGCTGCTGGTATTCGAGTGTATGCTGATGTTGTCCTTAACCACAAGTTAGGTGCAGACGAAGCCGAAGAAGTAGAAGCAACTCCTTACAATCCAGACAATCGCCACGAGCCAATCGGTGAGATGCAAACAATAAAAGTCTGGACTCACTTTACCTTCCCAGGTCGTCAGGGCAAATACTCCGATATGGAATGGCACTGGTGGCACTTCGACGCGGTTGATTACAATGTTTACAACGAAGGTGAGAACGCAATTTATCTGTTTAAAGATAAACAATTTGACGAACAGGTTGACCTAGAAAAAGGCGCTTTCGACTATCTCATGGGATGCGATCTCGATATGGAGAATCAAGAAGTTCGCGACGAGTTGAATCGCTGGGGTGAGTGGTTTGTAGAAACCACTGATATAGATGGCTTTCGTTTTGATGCGGTTAAACACGTTAGAGCTGGCTTCTTCCCAGAATGGCTGCAACACTGTCGCCAAAAGGCTGGTCGCGATCTTTTTGCCGTTGGTGAGTATTGGTCTTATGAAATTGAAGCACTGCACCATTTCATTAGCGTCACTGGTGGTGATGTGCTGTTGTTTGATGCGCCATTGCACTATAACTTTAGCGCTGCCAGCAAACAAGGCAATGATTACGATATGCGGCAGATATTTGATAACACCTTGGTGCAACAGCAACCTGCTTTAGCCGTTACCTTAGTAGAGAATCATGATTCTCAACCCTTGCAGTCGTTGGAATCTGTAGTGGAAGGCTGGTTTAAACCGTTGGCTTATGCGTTGATTCTACTGCGAAGTGATGGTTATCCCTGTATCTTCTATGCAGATTACTATGGTGCTAATTACAAGGATACGGGCAGCGATGGCAATGAGCATGAGATTTGGCTCGATAGTCATCAATGGATAATTGATAAATTTTTGCATGTTCGTCAAACCTATGCCTATGGCGACCAATATGATTACTTCGATCACGCCAATACAATCGGCTGGACACGCTTAGGAGATGAAGAACATCCTGGCGGTATCGCGGTTGTTCTGAGTAATGGAGGAGAAGGGACTAAATGGATGGAAGTTGGGCAACCCAACAGCACTTACATTGATATTACTGAACATATCAGCGAACCTGTAACAACGAATGATGAGGGCTGGGCTGATTTTCGATGCGATGCTGGTTCTGTTTCTGTGTGGGTTCTACAGTCTTAGTAGAGGTTTTGGTAACATTCATCCAGAAAGTTACGCACTTGACGAAATACTACTTAAGAGACTTCCAAAGAACAAAATATCCAATAACTCTTGTGGGGCGGGCAAGATGCTCATCCCAGAATATTGGACAATTTATTTCTTGGAGTTCCCTAAAAGAGAACTTAAGCAGTATTTTGTGAATAAGCCACAACCCTTATTATTCCCTTATAAAACAATTGAACATTGCCTAAATTGATTCAATTTAGGCAATGTATTAGTCTAAGTTTCAGATATGCTTTTTACTGAACCTGACTATTTGTAGAACTATAGTTCAGACTATATATTTAGAATTAAGTTTGAAAACGGAGAGGGGGGGATTCGAACCCCCGTTAAGTTTCCCTAAACAGACTTTCCAGGTCTGCGCCTTAAACCACTCGGCCACCTCTCCAGGTGTCACAAGTTACGATCATACTATGAAATCACAGAAAATGCAAAGATAAAGAAAGATATTTTAGATTGAATCTGATAGTCCTAATCCCAAAACGCAAATCCAGATGTCCCGTACATACACAATTAAAGTTCGCGATCGCGCCACTGGCAAAACACACACCCTACAAGTGCCCGAAGACCGCTACATCCTGCACACTGGCGAAAAACAAGGGGTAGAACTACCGTTTTCTTGTCGCAACGGGGCTTGCACCGCTTGTGCTGTGAGAGTGTTATCAGGAGAAATTTACCAACCAGAGGCGATCGGCTTGTCGCCAGATTTACGTAAGCAAGGTTATGCCTTGTTGTGTGTGAGTTACCCCCGTTCTGACTTGGAAGTGGAGACGCAAGACGAAGATGAAGTCTACGAACTCCAATTTGGACGCTATTTTGCTAAGGGGAGAGTTAAAGCGGGTTTACCCTTAGATGAGGAATGAAGAAGAATTCAGAATTCTGTCTCGATAAACAATTCAAAATCACCGAATTTCTGATGCCTGTAAATTTTGGTGATTGGTTACGAAAAATAGCTATTTTGGCCTGTTTATTGCTCTTGGTGAGTTGCCAAGGCAAAAACCAGCTGCCAAACAATGAAGCCCAGGTGAAAGTAGCACGGGTAGTTAGTGGGCAAAGCTTGGAAGTTTTGGGCATGGCTGAACAACCAAATTTGATTTCTCAAGTGCGGTTAGTGGGTGTTGATGCACCAGATTTGCGACAACGCCCTTGGGGGGAAGCAGCAAAAGAACAGTTAGAGAATCTAATTGGTGGTGTAGAACAATCGGTAACGCTGGAGTTTGATTTAGAAGCAAAAGACAAAATCGGGCGAACTCTAGCTTATGTGTGGAAAAATAAGGTGTTATTGAATGAAGAATTAGTCAAACAAGGAAATGCAATGTTTGTAGGGCGATCGCCTAACCACAAATATGACCTGCGTTTAGAACGTGCCCAACAATGGGCTAGACTCATGGGGCAAGGAATCTGGAACCCAGAAAAACCCATGCGCCTGACTCCCGCCGAGTTTCGCCGCCAAAATCTTTAATTAGTGCTGAGTGCTGAGTGCTGAGTGCTGAGGGGGAGAGTGGGGAAGTAAGTAAGTGAAGAAGAATTAATAACCAATGCCCCATGCCCAATGCCCAATGACAAATGACAAATGACAAATGACAAATCTACAAATTTTTCTAGATATTGCTACAGAAGCGGCCTTGTCTGCTGGTGCTATTTTGCAAGGTTACTTGGGTAAGTTAGAAGACGCAATTATTGAAAAAGGACGCCCTGGTGATTTAGTCACGGCTGCTGATAAAGCTTCAGAAAAGTTGATTTTAGAAGTTTTGCGTCGCCACTTTCCCCAGCATTCGATCCTCGCTGAAGAATCAGGGAAATTAGGTAATCAAAAAAATGAGTACCTCTGGGCAATAGATCCTTTGGATGGCACAACCAACTACGCTCATCAATACCCATTTTTTGCTGTTTCCATCGGACTATTAATTAATGGCGTTCCCCAAGTTGGTGTAATTTATGACCCATTTCACAATGAGCTATTCCGTGCTGCTGCTGGCTTAGGGGCAACGCGTAACCGTCAGCCCATCAAGGTTTCATTAACATCTGAACTGAGTAAAAGCCTACTAGTAACAGGATTTGCCTACGATCGCCGTGAAACCTCTGATAACAACTACGCAGAATTTAGTCATCTCACCCATCTTACCCAAGGAGTCAGACGTAGCGGTTCCGCATCACTAGATTTGGCTTATGTCGCCTGTGGACGTGTCGATGGTTACTGGGAAAGAGGGCTTTCCCCTTGGGATATTGCCGCCGGGATAATTTTGATACAAGAAGCCGAGGGGAAAGTCACCGCCTACGATGGCACTGCCTTCAAAATTGAGTCTGGTAGAATTCTTGCCACAAATAGTTATATTCACGATTCTCTCAGTAGCGAACTTTTACGGGTTCCGCCACTGTCAGCTTGGGTGTAGCAGATGGGGGCTTTCTCTACGACTTTGGGTACACTAAAAGCAATCTAACTGCTCCCTTAGTGCAAAAACTCTATATGTCTTTCAAAATAGATCGTGGACTATTTAAATATGATTTCATAGACCATCACGCAGTACTGTGCGTTGCAGTTGATGCGGATGTCAAAGAGATTCGCAAACGCTATCTCCAAGTCGCCCGCCGTTTGCACCCAGACAGTAGTATTACTGAAAGTGATGCTCAAAAACATCTCGGTAACGAATTGTTATCAAAGCTGGTTAACCCAGCTTACGAAAAACTCTCTGGCGATCGCACTCGCACTGAATATATTCTAATTTTGTCGCAAATTGGTAAGCGTCTGGTACAGGAATCGACTTCGGTAACTTTAAATACCGACTTGGCTAAACAATTAGTTGAGGCATCTAATATCGATCATTTTTATAAAACTGCGATCGCAAAGCTAGCCCAAACTCAATATGATTCTTTAGAACAAGCACTGCAAGTCATTGCCCAAGCTAGTGAGTTGAATTTAGTGTATTTAATGCGGAGTGCGGGTAAATCATCCGCCGCGCCGCCACCTGCTCAACCCAAAGTCCAATCAGGTACACCTCAGCCAAATACACCAAAAAATACAGCACCAGCATCAGCACCAACACCAGCGCCAGCGCCACCAAAAGAAGACTTGATTGTAGAACAGTACATTCGTCGCGCTCAATCTTTGATTGACAAAAACCAATTTGCCCCAGCCAAAGTAGAGTTGCAAGAGGCCCTAAAGCTAGAACCGAAAAATAGTCGCTGTCATAGCTTAATTGCAATGGTGTATTTGAAGCAAAATCAGCTAAAAATGGCCAAAATCCACTTTGACAATGCTTTGAAATTAGATCCTAATGACGAAACGGCTCTGCAATGGAAACCTAAAATAGATAAGGCTTTAGGACAACAACCTAGCGATCATAAGGTGACTTCATCCCCCAATAATGGAGATAAGCAACCAGATAAATCTGGTAGTGGTTTGTTCGGTGGTTTGTTTGGTGGGAAGAAAAAATAATGGTGTATCAACCAGCAGCAGGAGCCAGGGACTTATTACCCTTGGATGTGGAGAAAAAACGCTGGATTGAAGAGCGGTTACAGCAGGTGTTTCATCGCTGGGGATATCACAGGATTATCACCTCGACTTTAGAGCGGATGGATACCCTGATGGCGGGGGAAGCAATCCAGCGTCAGATGGTGATTCAACTACAACAAAATGGCGAAGATGATGAATTAGGGCTACGTCCAGAATTAACAGCATCTATTGCTCGTACTGTTGTGACTCGGATGGCTGGTGTCACTTATCCACAACGGTTGTATTACAACGCCAATGTGTTTCGTCGCACTTGGGAAAGTAGGCATAATCGCCAGCAAGAGTTTTATCAAGCTGGAGTGGAGTTACTAGGTGCTGGCGGATTGTTGGCTAATGCGGAAGTCCTGCTGTTAGTAGCAGATTGTTTGGCAGCATTGGGTTTGCAGGGATGGCATTTAATTTTGGGTGAGGCGGGAATTACCCGATCGCTCCTGAGTGCCTTTCCTGCTAATTTACAAGATCAAGTTCGCAGTGCGATCGCTCATCTTGACCGCATCACCATAGATAATTTACCTCTAAGTGACAAACTGCGCGATCGCGCCCAAATCATCATGGATTTGCGTGGATCAAGTGCAGACGTGTTGCAAAAAGTTAGTAGTCTGGATTTAGATGAAGAACAGCGAGAGGCAGTGAATAACCTCAAATCCCTAGTAGAATTACTAGAATCAGAGAAAAAATTTCCGTTAATCCTCGACCTCAGCCTCATCCAAACCATAGATTACTACACTGGAATTGTCTTTGAGGTTGTCAACGATACTGAATCACAAACTAGAGTTTTAGGGCGCGGTGGTCGCTATGACCAGCTTTTGGGGCTATATCATCCTCAAGGTGAAAACATTCCCGGAATTGGTTTTGGACTAAGTATCGAAGATTTATACCAAGTTCTGTTGTCAACCCAGCAATTACCACAAGAAACTCCAGCGAGTGACTGGTTGGTAGCACCAGAGACAGCTAGTGCTAACGCTGCCGCCTTTGTCTACGCGCAAAAACTCAGAAATTCTACTGATTTGGTGCGAGTAGAAATTGACTTAGGAGGAAGAGATACAGAGGCAATTCGCCAATATGCAAGCGATCGCGGCATTGCCCAAATTGCCTGGATCAAAGCTGATGGTTCGCCAAAAATAGAACCATTGCGTTAAGTGAGTGGGGGATTGGGCATTGGGCATTGGGAAAGGGAAAGGGGTAAGGGGAAAGATTAAATTTATTCCTTTTCCCTTTAACCTGGTTGGTGAGCTTGCCGAACCATAACCTTTTCCCCCGCCCCCCTGCCTCCCCTGCCCCTCTGCTCCCCTGCTCCCCCCCTCCCCTGCTAGGCTAGAAATAGCCGATACAGAAGAGAGGGAATCGAGAACATGCCGCATACAATTGTTACAGAAGTCTGTGAAGGCGTTGCTGACTGCGTAGATGCCTGTCCAGTAGCTTGTATTCATGATGGCCCAGGCAAAAACACCAAGGGAACTGATTGGTACTGGATTGATTTTGCCACTTGCATCGACTGTGGCATCTGTCTCCAAGTTTGCCCTGTAGAAGGGGCGATTCTTGCAGAAGAACGACCAGAGTTGCAAAAAACTCCGTAATAGTCCATAGTCAACAGTCAATAGTCAATAGTTATGTTTGACTTGACTGTTGACCAATGACCAATGACAAATGACCAATGACTAATGACTAATGACTATTTATTAGACGTTCAAAATGTTCACGCTGGATACATCAAAGATGTAGATATCCTGCAAGGTGTAAATTTCCGGGTTGCACCAGGGGAATTGGTGACAGTGATTGGCCCCAACGGTGCGGGTAAATCTACTTTGGCAAAAGCAATTTTTGGACTTTTGATCCCCCATACAGGCACAATCACCTTCAAAGGTGAAAATATCGTGGGGCTAAAGTCCAATCAAATTGTCCAGCGAGGAATGTGCTACGTACCGCAAATCGCCAATGTTTTCCCCTCCCTTAGTGTTGAAGAGAATTTGGAGATGGGTGCTTTTGTGCTTAACGTTCCTCTGAAACCAATTAAAGATAAAATATTTAGTATGTTTCCCAAATTAAGCGATCGCCGTCGTCAACGCGCTGGTACTCTCTCTGGAGGAGAACGCCAGATGCTAGCGATGGGTAAAGCTTTGATGTTGGAACCTAGTTTGCTGATTTTGGATGAACCATCTGCTGCTTTGTCGCCGATTTTGGTGACACAAGTGTTTGAGCAGATTAAACAAATTAATCAGGCGGGTACTGCGATCGTATTAGTGGAACAAAATGCCCGTAAGGCTTTAGAGATGGCTAATCGCGGCTATGTACTGGAGTCGGGACGCGATGCGATCTCAGGCCCTGGTGAAGAATTGTTGAATGACCCGAAAGTGGGTGAGCTATATCTAGGAGCAGGTAAAAGACATTAACCCTCTTTAATCACTCTTGCCCCATTCAACATAATGCCAGCTTAATATGGGGGCTTCACCAGGCGATAGCGATGCCTACAGTGGGCTGCGCTTACGCTATCTATAACTAATACAAAAGCCATAATACTACCTGCCACTGCCGCGACCGTCGTTTTCGATGCTCAAAGAATTCTCCCCAATAATCCTTGCGTTTCTAATCACATCTACAGCGAGTAGAAAGGTAAAACAGGACATTCATTCAGGAAAAAATGACCAAAACGTAAATTAACCGGATTTGCCACAACCCTCATTAGCAATTCGTAATTGAGAATTACGTTATGGATGGGTATTGAACGCAAAACTGGAGTGGAGGTTTCCGACGCGCAAGGGGCACTATCCGCCGATTTTACGTGAGTTCGACAAGTCTTATTTGATACCATTTTGCAATTATATGTAGTATTTCTTCCCCTGCTCAAGAACAGCCTGTCAAAACTAATATTTTTGAACGCAACTTGGTATGACCTCTCTCCCAGACCCTTTGGAAGTCTCTAACTCGAAGCACTAGTATAAAACCGCAACGCAAACCGCCAAAACCAAGTAGAAGCAAAAAACAAACCTACTGCTAATATTGCCGCACCTATCAACCAGCTAATTTCACTCCGACCCAATAACGCTTGGGCTGGTACAGTAGTTAAAAAAGCTACGGGCATCACAAAGGTGAAGAAAAAACGATAAGCAGTGGGATATGCGACGATAGGATATCTTCCGGCTTCCAACAAACCACGCAGCACTTCGGTAGCGTTGTATATTTTGACGAACCAGATACTCATCGCTCCCAGCATAAACCACAGGCTGTACAAAATCACCAAGCTGAATAGTAACGGCAGCACGCCAAGTAAATAGCCGTCTATCCCTACACCGAGGCGTTTGCCTGCATAGCCAATGATAATACAACCAAAAACTAGATCCGGCAGTCCCCAAGGTGAAAGGGTATGAGTGGAAAGCCAAAACTGACTGCGGATAGGTTTTAATAATATAAAGTCTAGAGTGCCTTCCTGGACATGGCGGACAATGCGATTCAAGTTTGACGACAGAAAAGTAGCAGAAAATCCTTGGAGTAAGGTAAAAATTCCTAAAACTACTAAAGCTGCTTCCCATGACCAACCACTAAAAGTGTAGCCAGTGCGGTAAAACAAGAATAGTCCAAAAAGGCTGCCGACAAGATTTCCCAAGCTGCTGAGGGTAGCTATAAAAAAGTTAATCCGATATTCCAATTCTGCGGCGATCGCAGCACCCCAAAATAATCTTAGTACTTTCAAATATCTTTGCATCTTGCACCCATAACCCAAAACCTGCCACCTGTCATTACATTTCTTAAGATGGCACAATAACTTTACGTAAATTTAATATTACTTTTTATTCAAGAAAATTGCAGAACGTTAAGATATTTTAGGTTTATTGTTTAACGGTAAAAGATTATATGCATTTAGATTTAGACCTAATTACAAAAATTGGCTATTTTGGGGTGTGGGGAATTATCTTTGCAGAATCTGGTTTGCTAATTGGTTTTTTCCTGCCAGGAGATAGTTTGCTATTTGCTGCTGGATTTCTTGCATCTCTTCCAAAATCAGAGTTTAACATTTGGGTTTTGGTTTTTGGTGCTTTTGTTTGTGCAGTTCTGGGTGATAATGTTGGCTACGCTACAGGACACAGATTTGGTAGAAAATTATTTCAGAAAGAAGATTCATGGTTGTTTCATAAAAAACACTTGGTAAAAACCCAGGATTTTTATGAGAAACATGGCAAGAAAACACTAGTATTGGCGAGGTTTACACCAATTATTCGCACTTTTGCGCCGATTGTGGCTGGACTTGGTGCGATGCATTACCGAACATTTATGTCTTACAACTTAATCGGTGGATTCTTGTGGACATTCGGAATCACCTTTTTAGGGTTTTTCTTAGGAAAATCTCTGCCAGCTGAACAGGTAGATAAGTTTTTGTTACCGATTATTGGATTAATTATAGTTGTTTCTTTAGTACCATCGATTATTCATATAATACAAGAAAATCGAGCAAACAAAGGTTAAAATCCTCTTTGTACTTTTAGAAAGGTAAATTATCTGATTCCAAATGTATTGCCCTATAAACGGGATATAGGGCAAAATCTTTAGTCCTTCTGGCAGTTATATAGGAATCCGGTTTGATTACTGAAATTACTTGGCTTAGTGGGCAATAGGCACTCTTGCAATAGGATTTCAGAAGATTAAGGTGTACCGAATTTTTTTCACGCAATCAAATATGAATCCTATATGAGGGTTTGACACTTTTGGATTCTACAAGCGAGTTGCAGTGGGTACGATATTTATTGGTTTTTGAATTGCTGGTGTGGATTGTTAGCTACGCCATAAATGTATCTCAATTGCCACGGCTGTTTTGTAAGGAAGTACAATCAAATGACGCTAGCTAGGGATTAATCGCAGAATTAGCCATTTTCACTAAAGAAGTGCGATCGCCTGCTTTCAACCCAACAACATATTGCACACCCTGTTGTCTCCAAGTCAAGGTAGCATCTGAGCAACCAGCACCACAAGTAAAATCTACAAAATAGCCAGTAATTCCCTTAGCTAAGGATACAGGTTTACCAGTCAGGCGGGGTGTTTTGCGGGTTACAGCTTCAGCCGTAACAACGCCTAAACGACATGCAGAAGCACCATTACAGTCGGGGCTGAAACCCAGTAAAATATCGTACTCCTTTGGCGTAGCAGTTTCTATAGTTGCGTAAATTGGATTTTCCCCATCCGACTCAGGAATAAACTTCGGCAAAAGAATCCGAATTTGACTCTTTTGCTTTAATTTAGGCAGAATGGATTTAAAAACTGGGTGTGGCTGGGTTTTACTCTGCTGTGCTAACAGTTGGGGCTGGTTATTTATAGTTGCTATGGCTGAATTGTGAAAGCTGCTAACGCTGACTAATAAAAATACGGCACACACAGCACTAGTATTTCTGAAGCTAAAAATCATCTTTGAAAACCTATTTCATCTAAGAGTACTTATTTGTAATACCCAGTTTGAGTATTAAATTACGCATTTTACAGATAAAGCGATCGCTAGGTATAATAAATACAAAATTAATCAGCTAGCCTTAGTTGGCAAATGACTCAAAATCACAATCTAACCACTCTTATCCCCCTTCTCGAAGAGAGGACTAAGATGTGGCACTTAGGCAATTATCTAGAAGTTTAAAATATCTAATGATTCTTCTATTTCTAAATCTAATATTCTTTCTCGTGTATCTTTGAGTGCTTCTAGCTTACCTTCTTTACGATAGATATCTGCCGCTTTTTGAAAATCTTCAATTGCTCCCTGTTTATCTGCAATTTCTAAACGAGCATTAGCACGATTATAATAAGCGTCGGCATAATTAAAATTAATCTGGATTACCTGAGTATAATCTTCAATTGCGCCCTGAAAATCTCCTAAGTCAGAACGAGCATTACCACGTTTTTTATAAGCTATGGCATTTTGAGGATTAATCTTAATTGCTTGAGAAAATTCCGATTGAGATCCTAATAAATAACGAGCAATTCCACGATTTTTGTAAGCATCAACATAATTAGGGTTAATTTTAATAGCCTGGGTATAATCCTCAATCGCTCCTTGATTATCTCCTATCTGAGAACGAGCTTCAGCCCGATTTTTATAGGCTATCGCAACATGAGGATTAATTCTAATAGCTTGAGTATAATCATTAATTGCTTCTTCTAATCGTCCCAACTGATACAGCGCTAAACCTCGTTTATTGTAAGATTTAGCATCATGAATATTCATCTGGATTGCTTGAGAATAATCTGCGATCGCAACTTCATAATCTCCTATTTGATAGTGAGCTAAACCTCGTTTATAATATAAATTAGCATCACTATGATTAGCTTCTAAGGCTTGATTATACTTGGTAATTGCATTCGTATATTCTGCTTTATCAAAATATTCATCACCCAATTGGATATAAAGTTTATTTAAATTCTCATTACTATGTTCAGGTTGAAAAGGAGATTTTACTGCCTGATTAATAGTTAGCTTCGATGAAATTTCTTGTTTCGGGAGATATTTGTAAATTGGTAGTTGTTGCCTAGAATAATTATTTACAGAAGATTGTAACTGTTCTAGATAGCACCATAAACCACCACCATATAGTAATTGTTCTATTCCAAAAGAAATTTTACCAGTTTTCAACTTAATCATCCTGGTTGGGAGAAAGCCAGCCAAAAAAAGGTGATACTCAGATTGAGCTTCACTGACATCTTCTTGAATTAAAATGCAAACTACAACTGCATTTTTTTCAACTTCTTCAGAACTAATTGACCATCTAACTCTGTCAATGCGACCATGACGAGATTTAACCTCGATACCAATAGATGGGTCAGAAGTCAAGGTAAAATCTATATTACCATCGCCGCCAAATCGCTTTTCATAATCGACTTCAGTAATAAAATCAGCTAAACGTTCTTTGACAACTTCCTCACCCAACTTTCCTTTGAGATAGCTAAGAAAAACATCACGAACTGGTAAAACACGCTTATATTTCTCAGCCATTAACCAGCAAAATTCTCGTAGTGCCTTTAATCTCTCTCCAGAAATTATAGTTAATTCACTATATTGACCTTCTGTTTCACAATGAAGCAGACAACCAGATGCTAACCTTTTAATAAAATCAGATTGTAGCGATCGCAGTAGTGTAATCCAGTCCATTTATATTTCTGCGAATCTTTTGATGAGATTATTCTATTAAAATATCTAGTTGGCGTAAAGCTTTAAATCAGCTTTTTAGGTGCAGCCATATCTGATTATGCCAGAGTTTTGAGGAGTTGGGAGAGTGCGATCGCTGGGAATAATACATGAAATATTAATTAGTTAATCACCAAAATCGCAAATGACCGAAAATCACAACCCCAAGCCAAACTCTCTCACCAACTCCAGTCCCCCCTCCTAGCTTGCGGGGAGGGGGTTAGGGGGCGGGGTTCCGGGATACCCTTGGCAAACCCCCCACGAACTTTGGAAAAAACTTAAGCCATTAGCGCGACAAATGCGGTGTGAACCAACTCCAGCAGAAAAGCTACTTTGGGAAAAGTTGAGACATAAGCAACTTTTGGGTTTCAAGTTCCGCCTCAGCAAACAATTGATCGTTTTATCATCGATTTTTACTGTAATGAAGCGCGGTTAGTGGTAGAAGTGGATGGCGAAATTTACGACTACACGCAACAGGAGGATGCTATACGTCAAGAATTTTTGGAGAGTTTGGGGTTGCAGGTTGTGCGATTTAGAAATGAGGATGTTCTGGAGAGGATGGAGGGGGTTGGGGGTGGGGTTCTAAGAACAACTAGTAAGGGCTGCACCACATTGTTCTTCCCTTGTCAACCAACCCTTAACACCTTGATATTCCACCTGCGCCCAATCTCCCTGACAGCCTAACAATTTGACGGGCGTATTAGCAGGAATTCTTTTCAGTTTTTGGCTTTTTTGACTGCTACTAGCATAGAAATCCACGCCATTAGTACCGTAGCCTCGCGTTGTTAAACCTAACTTTGGCACAAATACCCATCCAGTTCCTTGAAAACCATTGCTAGCATTAGTAATCTGCACCCAATTTCCAGCAGCACCAATAACATGAACTGTTTCGCTAATGGGTATTTGTCCTATAATTACGTTATTTGTACTTGCACCACTCCGCACATTTAACCCTTGCGAATCTCTATCGGTGACGTAGGCAAAAATATCGCACTTTTGAGAATTAATTGATTTCGCTAAACTTATTTCACTAGCTATACCAGTATTGAGTATCACACTAATACAACTGAATGCCAATCCGATCGCTAACTTTGATGCTGGATTTTTCACTTTTTTTGTCATAATTTCTTCAAGTTTATGGCATCAGTACCCAAGGCTAGAGTCTTATTGATATCTCCGAATCTACATAAACAAATTATGGTTAACTTTGTAATGTAGTTCTATCAAAGAGATTTTAGTACTGCAATAACACTTTTAATTTTACAAAATTTAGTCCTGCGATGTCTACGACGGTCACTGAATCTCGACTCACAACGACTGCGCGGTAGTTGAATCTCGACTCACTTCGGCGCCGCGATAGTTGAATCTCTACTTCGCTCGATTACCGCGTAGCGATGCACTGAGCTTGTCGAAGTGTCGAAACTCAGTGCAAGTCGCTCGATTACCGCCAAGCGATGCACTGAGCCTGTCCTGAGCGTAGCCGAAGGGCGCAGTCGTTATGTCGAAACTCAGTGCACGCTCGATTTCCGCGCAGCCGTACCCCTCCGGGGAAGCAAGCTACGCGGAGCGTCTCGTAGAGAAGTGCGGGCCACGCCTACGCTAATCGATAAAATACAATGACATCATTGAGTATTAAACTATTAGTATAGTTAACGCCAACAGTCAGTTCAAATTCAGACAAAGATTTATTAAATTATATGACTACTAAGATACAGCCTAGATCAAATAGCATTGTTCAGGAAATTAATAATCTTAATGATATAAGTATTTTAGAATTAGACAAAGAAGAAATTATTAATTTGTTTAAGGCTAATGGAATCTTACTTTTTAGAGGATTTGATGTTGATGTTGATATTTTTAAAGAATTTACCAATCTCTTGAGTATCGATTTTGTAAATTATGCTGGTGGTGCATTCAGTAGAAGGGTAATTAATGGAGATGAGACTCTTTTAAGCGTCAATGATTTTAAGTCTGAGATAAAGTTGCACGGCGAAATGTATTATCAGCAGAATATCCCACTTATGCTGTGGTTTTTCTGTGCTAATCCACCATTAGAAAATGGTGAAACTACAGTATGTGATGGCAGACAATTTTTTAATGAAATTAGTAGTTCAACCAAAGAGTTATTCAGCAAAAAGAAGTTAAAATTTACTGTTCGGATATCTCAAGAAGACTGGCAAAAAAAATACCAAACAGATGATTTAAATCAGCTAGAAGAAATGTGTCGAAATAATAATACGCATCTGACAGTAAATGACGATCAATCGATTTTGATTGAATATATTTGTCCAGCCATTATCCCTAGCAGATGTGGAAAATATCAGGTATTTATTAATAGTCTGTTGCCCACAAAGCAGTTAAGCCCGAAGATTCTTAATTTTGAGGATGATTCAGAAATTCCTGAAGAAGTTGTCTCTGAACTTAATGAAATTGCTGAAAAAATAACTACAGAAATTTCGTGGCAAAAAAGCGATATTTTAATGATTGATAATACCAGAATACTTCATGGCAGGAGGTCTTTTGCTGACGATCAAAGAGATATTTATATCAGGCTATGTTCTCCAGCTTTTTCCTTTTGATATTTTATTACAGTAGTTTTCATTTATTTAAATGATATCTGTCGTCAGTGTACAACATTACTGTGTTCTTGCTGCATAATCTATAACGCTCTTTCATCACTCTCATGAGAGAATAATAGGGTAAAGTGTCGTAAACTCTTTGCTGAACTATGTTTGGGGCGAGAGGGGCTGCTGAAACTATAAAATTAGTTGATGATTACTGTGAATGATATAAAAACCTATTTCCAGAAGTCAGAAGTTTTGAGGCGTCTAAATATCTACATATTGGGATGATATCGGATATTAAACGCAAAACTCTACCAGCTTTCCTCGCGTGCAGTAGGATTGAGTAAGAGCAAGGACTATTGCATTTCTTAACAGAATCTCCTTGGAAATTGTCAGATTTGAGAGAGATGAGATTAGAGCTGATACTACAAGTATTAGCAGGAAGAGAAATAATCCTTATCATTGATGAAACAGGAGATAAAAAGAAAGGCTCGACAACAGATTATGTCAAACGCCAGTACATTGGGAATTTAGGAAAAATTGAGAATGGGATAGTCGCAGTCACAGGGCAGAAAGTTCGATATAACCGTTGGCGACCTTATAACCGTATTTTCTCAGATGGTAAACAAGAAAAAAGGTATATACAAGAGATAGTATTTGGCAAGCGTCATGATGTTCAATATTGTTATATTTTAATATTATTAAAAAACATCATTTTTAGAAAAAATATAATTTAATCTTATTTGTATGGATGGAAAAACTTTATAAATGTTTATTTTTGTAAATAAGACATCATAGATCACCATTTATAAAAAGTATAGTATATCTGTAGATTTTAAGTGGTTTAAAAAGTTCAAAAATTCTTTTTCAAAACAATAAAGTCTTTACTGATGACTAAGTAATGGTTAAAATTCCAATTTCAGGCTTGATAAAAGCTGCAACTACTCTCAGTCAATGCATTGGCTAAGATATGACTATGTGAATTCTGTACAAAGTAATTTTGTCGGGCACAAATTTGCATAGTTACTTGGCAAACTCTTAACAAAAAGAGTATTTAATTCTTGAGAGCTTGCTTTAGCAGGCTAACTTTAGCTTGTGAGTAATACAGTAGCTAAGAACAAACAGTGGTCTTCTATTTTGTGTGTGAGGAACAGGTGTGAATTACTACCAATTAATGTTTGTAAAAAAAGCCAGATGGCTGTGCTTACTTACTGCTTTCATTTCGCTGGCTGCATCTCCTGCGACTGCTAAACCTATTGCTGGCGCAACTGTAAACAACTTTGAGATCGCAGAGAACGACAACAGGGGCGTTTCTTTAACTAATTCTAATTCTTTAGAATCTAATGCGATCGCTCAAGTAAACTCCGTATCTCAATTATCTGATGTCAAGACAACAGATTGGGCTTTTCTTGCACTGCAATCTGTAGTAGAACGTTACGGTTGTATTGTGGGATATCCTGACAGTACTTACAAAGGAAATCGTGCTTTAAGCCGTTATGAATTTGCTGCTGGCTTGAATGCTTGCTTGGATAGAATCAACGAACTGATTGCTACTAGTACTGCTGATTTAGTTAGCAAAGATGATTTAGCTATTCTCCAAAAACTTCAAGAACAATTTGGAGCTGAACTTGCAACATTGCGTGGTCGAGTAGATGCCTTAGAACCTCGCATAGCTACCTTAGAGAAGCAACAGTTTTCTACCACAACTAAACTTAATGGCGAAGCGATTTTTTCTTTGTCCACAGCGACAGGTGGAGAACCCGGTAGCCAAGATGCTAAATTAGCCTTCAATAATCGCGTTAGGCTCAATCTTACCAGCAGCTTTAACGGCACTGATTTATTGATTGTTGGACTCCAAGCTTACAACTTCAGATCAACAGGTTCATTTTATGACAGAGGAACCATTCAAGGCCAATTACTGCCGAATTCAAGTTTACTTGGCGCAGGTTCAACCAAATTAAGCTTTGAACCTCAATTTCCGGGCTTTAATCCCCAGACACTACAACCTGATGGCGGAGCAAATTCAGTTAGTCTTTACAAGCTAGCTTATGTCTTACCGTTGTCTCAGAAATTCGTTGTTTTTGCTGGAACAAATGCAGAGATTACAGATGTTTTTCCTGCCATCACTCCCTACGCCAGCGATAGTCAAGGTGCAATATCTCGATTTGCAGGTTACAACGCTGCTGTCAGGATTACAGGAGGCACTTCTGGTACAGGTTTATTAGCGGGTGCTGGTTTCTTGTGGAATCCTTCAAAACAAGTGGGACTTGGAGTTATCTATGGTAGTGGTTCAGCTTCATTACCAGAAGATCGTGGCCTTTTGAATACAGCTTTGGGAGGAGGTTTCTTTAATGGTACACAAGCGATTGCTGCACAACTGACTCTCAAACCAATCTCAAGCGTTGATATTGGCATCAACTATGCACACAGCTACCACACAATCAATATTCTCGGTACAGGCTTGGGTAGCGCTGATATTGCTTCTATTCGATTTACTCCCAATGCAGCACAACTGGGGAACGTTGGTGGTAACGCCACACTAGCAATTCTTGATGAGCCAATCAATGTAAATTCTGTTGGTGCAACGGTAACGTGGAGGTTTGCGCCTAAAACATCTTTCTCATTATCAGGTGCATTACTTTTTGCTCATCTCTTAAATGTAGATGCCTCTACAACCTTTAGTAGCTGGTCGGCTGGGTTGCATTTTAGGGATATATTTCATGAAGGGAACAGTGCAGCTGTAATTTTTGGACAGCCGCTTTACCGACAATCTGTAGCGGGAATTGCTTCTCGTCTAGAAGATGCAACCCCCTACCATTTAGAAACGTTTTATAACTATCGGGTCAATGATAATATCTCCATTACCCCTGGCGTATATTTTATCTTCAACCCCGAAGGCTTTAGTGCTAATGAAACAGCAATTGTAGGCGCACTTCGCACTACTTTTACTTTTTAGAATGCCAGTTTAAGGTGATATGAGTTCGACAAGTCTGATTTGACCTCTGCCTCCAATACCGAGAGTTTATCTCGACTTTATCCAAAATTAAGAACCCCTCCGTTTTTTACACCTGGAGGGGATTTTATCGCACCAAGCGATCGCCTCAATCAATAAACTAGCAAGGGTTATTACATTTCTGACTTTTCATGGTATCTGGAAAACCTCTCTTTATCTCTCTAAATCTTTCTGCTAAAAGGCTACAGTGTACATACAAGTCTTTTAAAGTTGCTATGTAACCAATACTTTTCGGTTAAGGGGGAAAGGGAAAGGTTTTAATTCACCTTTCCCCCTTACCCTTTAACCTTTTCCCAGACCAAAAGAGAGATTGTTAAGCTTATCCGAAAAGTATTGGCTATGTAACGTAGGGTGGGTTAATTTTTGTAGGTCGATGCAACAAAGGTGCAGGTTGATGCAACAAAGGTGCAGGTCGATGCAACAAAGGTGCAGGTTGATGCAACAAAGGTGCAGGTTGATGCAACAAAGGTGCAGGTCGATGCAACAAAGATGCAGGTCGATGCAACAAAGATGCAGGTCGATGCAACAAAGATGCAGGATGATGCAACAAAGATGCAGATCAAGAGACTTGTGTGTACACCGTAGCCTAAAAGGAGAGAGATTTTGAATTTTCTCTCTTCCCGCGACGAGTTGGGGGTTAAGGGGTTAGGTTTTTCGTGCGCTTTTCTACATAACGTGAAAAGTCAGTATTACATTTGCATGGAGCGATAAACCAAAGGTAGAGATGAATCCAAGTTTTCTTGATTTGCTTGCTTTGTAACTGTAGTAATTAGGTGATGGTGTGGTGACAGATGACAGACAGGATCGGTAGCAGCAGCATTATTCGTCAAAAGTAACGCTTGGCAACGACAACCACCAAAATCAAGCTGACGGCGATCGCAACTTTGGCAAGGTTCAGGCATCCATTCTGTTCCCCGGAAGCGATTAAAAGCAGAGGATTTAAACCAAATCCAATCTAGTGAATGGTTGCGAACGTTAGCAAATTCTAGTTTTGGAATCGAACTAGCGGCTTGGCAAGGTAACACATCGCCATTAGGAGCGACAACTAAAGCTCGATGACCCCAGCCACCCATACATGGTTTGGGATAATCTTCATAGTAGTCTGGAAGCACATATAAGATACCCATTGGGCAGATATTGCGCTCTCTAGCTAATGCCACTGCGGCATCTGCTCGTTCTAGCTGCTGGCGGGTGGGTAGTAAAACAGTACGGTTGCGATATGCCCAACCATAATATTGAGTGTTCGCTAATTCTACTCGGTCTGCTTTTAAAACCTCACACAGTTCTAAAATCTCCTCAATCCTGTCTAGGTTTTGCCGATGCAAAACAAAATTAAGTGTCAACGGAAAACCCAAAGCTTTTACTAATCTTGCTGCCTCTAGTTTTTGCTGAAAACAAGGAGTTCCAGCAATATAGTCCGACTCAGCAGCACGACTATCTTGGATACTAATTTGTACGTGATCGAGTCCGGCATCACGCAGCTGTGTAGCTCGTTCTGGAGTCAACAACGTTGCAGCAGTAATCAAAGTGGTATATAGTTCGGCTTTAGCTGCTGCGGCCACAAGTAATTCTAAATCTTTTCGTAGCATTGGTTCGCCGCCAGTCAAGCCAAGCTGTAACACACCCAAGTTCGAGGCTTGCTGAATCACTCGCAACCAATCCTCGGTGGAAAGTTCTTGACGATACTGTTGATCGCCACAATTAAGCGGGTTGGAGCAGTACGGACAACGCAGTGGACAGCGATACGTCAATTCTGCAATCAAGCTTAAAGGTCTATCAATTGTCATTGTTAGTAATAGTGCTTAGTTTAAATCTGCTCCACTTGAGAAATTACTCTTTTGGGTTGGAGGTACAGGTTCTAGTTCTATTCCTTCTACAATTAATAGTCCTCGTTTACTAATTCGAGAGAGCAGATGGCGCACGTCTTCTACCACATTTTCGCCCTGGTAGTGTTTCTCCAACTCTGCTGCGATCGCACTCAGAGTCCGCTCACCGTTACAAAGTGCTAAAATTGCTGCTGCTGTGGAGTTTAATTGTAGTGCCCCTTCTGGAACCAGGAGCCAATGCTGCTTTCTCAGGTCATCCCAGCGTAAACGCACACCACGAACTAGGCGCGGTCGGGCATGATTCTCTATAGTATTCATTTAATTCGTAATTAATGTGTTTGGGTATGGGTAAAGGGAAAGGGGTAAGGGGAAAAGGGGAAAAGGGGAAAGATTAAATTTATTCCTTTTCCCTTTAACCTGGTTGGTGAGCTTGCCGAACCATAACCTTTTCCCCTGCGTTCCCAAGTCCCAGTCCCTAACTCCTATACTTCTTGAGGTCTAGTATCCCCCTGTTCAATCGCCTCTAACTGGCTCCACAACAAATTGCACTTGAATACTAAAGCCTGTACTGCTTTCTCCTGAGACTCACGAGTTTTACAGTGTTTGAGAACTTGCTTGAGGGCATATTGAGCATCTCTGGGCGCTTGGTGAAGACGGGCGCGGAAGTAGTCAAATCCAGCAGGATCGATCCACGGGTAATGCTCTTCTAATGCAACTAAGCGGACTCGAATTGCATCTGGGCCAAACAGTTCAGTCAGTGATGCAGCTATTGCCTCAATCCAAGGTCGAGTGCGACAAAAGTTAACGTAGGCATCCACTGCATATTGAACTCCTGGGAGTACGTGCTGGTCTTCTAAAAGTTCCTGACGAGACAATCCTACAGCTTTACCGAGTTTTAACCATGCCTCAATCCCACCTTCGCCTTCACCTTGACCGTCATGATCGATGATGCGTTGAATCCATTCCCGCCGTACTTCTAAATCAGGGCAGTTGGACAATATAGCAGCATCTTTAAGGGGAATACTTTTTTGATAGTAAAATCTATTTGCTACCCAGCGCCGTACTTCTGTTGGCGTTAAATCACCACTGTTCATCCTCGCATGAAACGGATGCAGATGATGATAGCGGCGATGTTGCGATCGCAATACAGCCTCTAGTTCTGTCTGAGTCCACGGGAGAGGTTCTTTAACTAATTCCAACACGCTTTTTCTTGCACCTCCAAATTACAATTCGATGGTCAGACCATCGTAACCAACTTCTATACCTGCGGCTTCAACAATTTTGCGTTCCTCTGAATCAGGTAAAAGAATTGGGTTAGTGTTGTTGATGTGAACGAGAATTTTTCGAGGACGGCTCAGTTTAGCAAGGCTTTTTAAACTAGTGCTAAGGGGTAAGTGTCCCATATCGCGGGCTTGCAGCTTGGATATTCCTAAAGCCAACAACTCATCATTTTCCCAGCAAGTGCCATCTACTAAAATGCAGTCACTAGACTCAAACCGCTCTAAAATTTTTTCGTCAAGTTCAGCTAAACCGGGAGCATAAGTAGCAACTTTGCCAGTTGTGCGATCGCGAAATGTCAACCCGATAACCCAAACTCCATCTAAATTTGTCTGGTGGCGCATATATTTCGGTGGTTTGGCTGCTAGGGGAAATACCTCTACTTCCAAACCATCTGCTCCATTTAACCCCAGGTTTATAGGTACATGAGGTTCAAGTACAGACCATTCCACACCACAATAGCTTGCTAACGTCGACAGCAGAGGATAACCCTCTGTCAGAGCTTTACGTACTGTTTCTGTACCGTATACCCGCAGTTTTTCTGTAGATTCTCTGAGGATAACCAGGCCAGTGGTATGGTCAATCTCTGCATCAGTTAACAAAACACCTGCGATCGGGCTTGACCGAATTGTAGACGGTTGTCCTTCGCGCAATTTTTCTAACTGCGGACGTACATCTGGAGAGGCATTGACCAAAAACCAGGGCTGATTATTTTTCCTCACCGCAATTGATGACTGGTTTAGCCAATTTACACCTGCACGACTTGTGCGGACTGCTTGGCAATTAGGACAGTTACAATTCCATTGAGGAAAACCACCACCTGCGGCAGTACCAAGAATTTTTAGGAACATAAAAACAAAAAGCAGGTAGAGGTTTTAATTAGGCAATTAAAGTTCGTATTTACAATTATTGCCCGTTGAGAATGTATGTAGTAATTTCCATACATAAATCAAGCTCATCAAAATCTGGTTTTTCCCAATCAATTGCTGACTTAATATTTGGAGGAAGAAATGAGGTTCTAGCAGAGACATCCTCACTTAATTGTGAGCTATTGCTTTCTTGCTCTTGCATAGAGTGATTGTTTGTTTGCCGAATCATTAGGGACACCTCTTGAAATCAATGTTCAGTCGTTAATTTGGCCTGCAATTAATTCTGGTAATTTTACTTACTTTTTGTCTTAATTTGCTGGCTCAAAATATCTTTGCTTTAGACTATACTGGCTTAAACAAGAAACACACAGTATTTTTACTGTTCTTTTACTATCTTTTGTTATACGTAGCGGCAAGAGGAGGTTCAAAAGTCAAAAAAATAGCCAAAAATACGAGATAATACGGAGAGTTATATATAGGAATCATATTTTATGTTTGAAAAAAACCCGTACAACTCGAAAAAGCAAAGCCGGAGACACTCTCCCTGCGGTCAGAAGCGAAAATTGCTCAAGAGTTTAGTGTGATTAGTATATTCATTTATCATAAATTCTCTTGATTTAACTATTTAGAGGGATGTATTCTGAATCTTGAATTGTTACAAAAACAATTGTTTCATAAAATAAAAACTATGAGCTTTACATTTCAAGCTTTGCAACTTCCTACTCTGAAGAAACAGTCTGAAGGGCTGATTGTAACGGCTTGGCAGAAATTTCTTTTAGATAATGACTTCCCCATAGCTGCCGTTGATGGGGATTTTGGTAATATTACAGATCAAGCAACTCGTAAATATCAAAATAGTAACGCTTTAACAGTAACGGGAATTGTCGATACTGCTACTTATAAAAAAGCGCTAGAGCAAGGTTTTGCAAGTTATTTTGCAATTTATACCGATGCTGGAAAAAAGTTATTAGCTTATCTGAACTTTGGCGATAATGAAGTCAAAGACTTACAACAAAGTCTAACAGCGATCGCTCGTTTAAATCCTCCATTAACAGTTGATGGAGACTTTGGCCCCAACAGTGTAAGAGGACTAACTGAAGCTTATAAAAAAAGAGATATAAATTTTCGACCAGAGTTAACTCAACAGCTTTCTAATGCAACAAAAACTAAGCTTGGCATTGATTTGGAATTGGCTTTAGACAACATAACCGAATACGCCAAAAGATTAAGGCAACGAGTGAGTGGAAAACACTGGATTAATCTTTTTCCAGACAGCGATTCAATTGATGATTTAGCTTCTCCCTTTCGTCAAAAAGTACAAGCTTTTGAGCAAGCCTTAAAAAATGCCGGAGCTAATATCAGTATTTCTTCTGTATTCCGTCCTTCAGAACGGGCTTATTTAATGCACTATGCTTTTCGTCTTAGTAATAACGAAATTGCTGCTAAAGATGTTCCGCCTATGCCCAATGTAGATATTAATTGGCTACATTATACGCAAGCTATCTCTGTCCAAGCTGCTAAAGAAATGGTGTCTGCTTATAATATTGCTTTTCGACCTGTTCTTACCTCTCGTCATACGCAAAGATTAGCAATTGATTGGGAAATTACTTGGTTAGGAACCTTAAATATCAAAAATGCTAATGGAATTACAGTTAGTATTGACCAGCCACGAACTAGTTATGAAAATTCTACTTTATGGCAAGTGGGGCGTTCTTACGGTGTGATGAAATTATCTAGTGATCGCCCCCATTGGTCTAATGATGGACATTAATAAATAATATCGTGTCCGGTTAAAAACTTATCATTAAGACTGCAAGGGGGTACACTTCGACTGCGCGGTAATCGAGCGACTTGCACCGAGTTTCGACACAACGACTGCGCTCAGTGCATCGCTACGCGGTAATCGAGCGAAGTCGAGATTCAACTACCGCGCAGTCGTTGTGAGTCGAGATTCAACATCATAACTAATCAGATGGACATGATATAAAACATTATCTGAGGGAGCAGGTCTTTATCGTCGACTGCGAAAACCCTGTCTTCCATTAACTGGGTCAAAAAGTACATCGTATTTATCAAAAAATGCGATTCCCGGATTTACAAATATAGTCTGTTCTGCCTGTGGCGAGATAGCCAAATTCCAGCGATTAAATCCGTCGCGGTTTCCTGGAACCAGACTGTAATCAAAAATGCCACTCATTGCTACTTTCACAGCATTTGCTGAACCTAATACTCCTGGTTTGAGTTTACCTGCTGTAGAAGCTGACTTAAATTCAGTCAAACCATTAATAGTTCCAGTATCAGCAATCATTCTGCTATTACAAGAATTTTTAGCCGAACTTCCAGCAAGAGTTAAACAAACTTTGTTCAGAAGAGAATCCCATCTTTTACCAGGTACACCATTAATTTCAGGTTGTTGACTCCAAGCAGCCATTTTAAAACCTGCTTGATTCTCGGCAGTCAAACCGAGAATCAGGCTGCCATTGTTATTACTACCACCATTTCCAGTGACGATAAATCCGTTACTCAGATTTCCTGGTAATTTTCTCAACGGGTTATAGAGAAGTGATTTTTCAGAGTAGTTGACACCGACAATACCAGAAAATGGCACACCACTCTTTGCTGAACAATTAGGTTTTTGGGGAGTACATTGGCGACTAGTAACAACCTGTATGGGAACAGGTTCGGCAGTGGGAATTAAACCAAACCGGACATTAGCATAAACTAATTCTCCCTCCAGGATAGTTCCATCACTTAATACTTCCTTGATATTTTGACCTGTTCTTTGAATCGGAGAATTACCTAAAAACTCTTTGGGAACCCTTAACCCTGCTGAACCTGTATCTAATAAAATACGTCTTGGCTGACCATTTGCGATCGCCATTTCCAGAAAATAGCCGCGAACACGTTGACCAAGGGAAGGTTTTGGATATAAAGGTAAAGATATGGTGTTAAATGTTGGCTGGCGGGGTGTATTTTGAGAGATGTCGCGCAAGGCTGAATTGGGGAAAAGAGCCGCAAATGCTGACTGGCGTTGCGCTGCTGGCTCAGGCGCGATATCCCAAAGGCTCTCGTAGTAGAAAAAGCCAATACCCAAGCCACGTTGTTGCACTGCTTGCACCTGGGATTGTATTTGTGGTAAAGCAACTGGGCTATTTCGTAACCCCGTTGTAATACCTATACCAGTTGGGATGATTTGTTGGGTTTCTAAAATTTCTGGGCGGGTAATTTGAGCGATAAAACTTTCCAAATCATTACGGTATACCTGCATAATCAACTCATCGACAATACCCAACCGTACCCAGTTAAGCCAATCTTGCAGATACAGCTTGTAGGCAAAATTATAATAATCGGGAGCAACAGAGAAAATGGCATTCGCTTTTCGGGCTTTTACAGTTTGGTAAAGGTCTACCATGAATGCAGTAATTTTATCTGCCCGCCATTTTATCCATGCTTGGGCTTGAGGATTGGGTGGTGGAGGATTGCCAGTTTCTTGAGTATATAGACCAATCGTGTACTTATCGTAACCAAAATCTACAGGTAAACCCATGTGGTCGTCAAATTGAACGCCGTCAGCATCGTATCGAGTGATAACTTCTATGACGAGTTCGCGGATAAAGTTTTGCACTTCCGGGTGAAAAGGATTCAACCACGCTACTTCACCCGCAGCATTAATTGAAGTTTGAGTCCCATCCCCCTTTTGTGTTAGCCAATCTGGATGTTCTGATGCGAGTTCGGAAGTTAGAGGAACCATGAAACCAAATTCAAACCAGGGTATTGCTAGTAACCCTTGTTTGCGGGCTTGGCTGATAATGTCTGCAATTACATCTTGTCCATCTATTCCCTTGAAGAAAAAGGGGATACCCATTTTTTGCATAATGGCGCTAGGGTATTGTGTATAACCATCATTCCAGACTACGGGATAAACAGTATTAAAGTTTAACTGCCGTAGTTGGCTCATGGCTGCTTGCACTTGTGAACGATTTCTGAAAACGCTAAAATCATTACCACTTAACCACACGCCGCGAATTTCCTCACGAGGTTGAGGAGGTAGTTGAGCAACGGCAGGGGCAAAGCTATTGAGTA
This sequence comes from Nostoc sp. DedQUE02, assembly GCF_034531035.1. Lineage (NCBI taxonomy): Bacteria > Bacillati > Cyanobacteriota > Cyanophyceae > Nostocales > Nostocaceae > Nostoc > Nostoc sp. DedQUE02. The sequence goes on from NZ_JAVRBY020000040.1 coordinate 38,256, forward strand.
GTAATACCGCAAAGAATGATACTAGACATAATAATGGCAGCAGACGTTTTCTTAAAAGCCACCAAGCTTGATGAATCAAAGGCGATGTCTTTTGACTCATTACGCGTAGCTTGTTTAAACCTAGTAGTATCTGTCTGTGTATAGGTTTAAATAATAAATTAGTTAGAGTTGCATTAATTTCTCTGCTTTTTTCCCAAAACTGAGTTGTCATTACTTCTGCTTACTTAGTTATATTTCATTTCATATAAAGGTTAAATTGCTACACCAGGAAAACTGATACAGTAATTTAGCTGCAACATAGTTGACGCAATTATAAGGTTAGTAGTGCCAAATGAAATTTATTGTTCTGCGATCGCCAAACCTATGAATTTCAAACCTCACCAAATCACTTTTGACGACAAACTAAGCGCAGGTATTGGGCTGGTCATCGGATTGCTGTTCATTGGGGGCGGTTTTTGGGTGCGTAACATAATCGCGCGCGAAGGTGCAACGCTAAACGAAACACGAGGTACGGTGATAGACAGCATTAGTCGCCGCGAAAGCAACAGTACGAACAATGAGCAAAAAGAAACTTATGCACCAGTTATCGAGTTTCTAGCCAACGGTGAACGCACTCGCTTTACAGGCTATTATGAGTCTTATCGTTCCAGCAACGGCCAGATAGTGGTGGTACGTTACGATCCTAAACAACCGATAAGCACTGCGCGTGTGGTGAATCCGCTAGAAGGCTTAGTACCTTGGGGGATGTTTGGTATGGGTGGGTTAGCTGTGGTTTCTAGCGTGGGTGCGCTGTTGCCTGTACGCTGGTCTTCAGGTGGGTGACTATTAGACTTGTCCGTGATTGTATCGGAACGAGAGAAATAGCATTGTTAGTCGATGCAATGCCATTGTCAGTCGATGCAATGCCATTGTCATTCGATGTAATGCCATTGTCATTCGATGTAATGCCATTGTTATTCGATGTAATGCCATTGTCAGTCGATGCAATGCCATTGTTATTCGATGCAATGCCATTGTCAGTCGATGTAATGCCATTGCAGGTTAAGAAACTTGTGTGTACACCGTAGGTAGCCTAAAAGGAGAGAGGCTTTGATTTTTGCTCCCTAACGCTACAAGGGTTGAGGTTGGGGGTTATACCATTTCACGAAATTCTTGATACAAATCACTTTTCCTGCTTCCCCTGCTTCCCCTGCAACAATCTGTATCAACCTTAAGGTGAAACGGTATTAGGTTTGAGAGAAAGCCGCACATAGCATTAGACATCTCCAGAAATTAAAGAACCGTTACCCAGAACCCTTGTAGAGACGTAGCAGTGCTACGTCTCTACATTCTTTTTCGGAGATGTCTATTAAATAAGTTCTACTAAAGTTTAAATTTAGATTCCAACTAAAGTTAGAGCCAATCTTCCATTTTTATATGGACTGATTTATCAATCACTCTATTGAGCAAAAGTTTCAACTTTTAGTGGGCGACAAGTTATGGTTAATTGCATATATTTAATTAAGACAAACCTTGATAGTAATTTAGTTGCAACATCTAAGTTTATCTGACACAAAGAAAGTAGAAAAAGGGTTGTATGCTCAACGCTGGCACTGAACATACAAGCGTCGGAGGGATTTGTGGTAAACCAAGTTGACACTATCCCCCTTGGGCGGATGGGTACACCGGACGAAATCGCTAAAGCGGTTGTTTTCCTTGCCTCGGATGATAGCAGCTTTGTCAACGGCATCGAACTGTTCGTCGATGGTGGTATGGCACAAGTTTAAATGTGATTGCAAAGACAAGAGGTGTTGAATTCAGCCTAAAACTTTGGAGCTAAAGATGAAAGTTATCTCTGTCAACGTCGGACTTCCACGTGAAGTTACTTGGAAAGGGAGAACAGTTAGCACTGGAATTTTCAAAGAGCCAGTTAGCGATCGCGTTACTGTGCGATCGCTTAATTTAGACGGGGATGGACAGGCTGATTTAACCGTTCATGGAGGAGCAGATAAGCAGTCTATGTGGCAATAGGCAATATAGGCAATAGGCAATATAGGCAATAGGCGATAGGCGATAGGCACTCTTGCAAGGGGAAAGAAGGCTTCTTAGAATTCGCGTTGAGTTCCATTTACTCGATACTGGACATTTTGCCTTGGAAGAAGAAGGAGATGCGATCGCAAACCACATCGCTTAATTTCTCATATTACGACTGCAACCCGTCCCTGCCTGATGAGTGTAAATGTTGCATCACATCCGAATGGCACGAAGACTCATGTGAAACCTAGTGAGGGCACGGGTGTAGTGTTAAGAGACATTCAATGGACGAGTGTGAAACCTAGCTCCACTCTTCTTAATTTCCTATACCTGATACCCCAAAACCAGTAATATCAAGGGTTAGCGCTTTTTAAGCGTGCCATTCCCATCTTAAACTTCTATACTATGAACAAGCGCGAAAATCCTCGATTACCCTTGCCGCCTTTCGATAATGAATCCGCCATTCAAAAAGTCCGAATCGGAGAGGATGCTTGGAACACGCGTAACCCGGAACTAGTATCACTCGCTTACACGTCAGATAGTATTTGGCGCAACCGCTCAGAATTTTTATCTGGTCGTGAGGCGATCGTGCAGTTTTTGACCCGTAAGTGGCTTAAAGAATTGGACTACCGTCTGATCAAAGAGCTTTGGGCTTTTCGGGATAACCGAATTGCTGTCCGATTTGCTTACGAATGGCATGATGATTCCGGCAACTGGTTCCGCTCTTACGGCAATGAGAATTGGGAGTTTGACGAACATGGATTCATGCGCTGGCGGATTGCCAGCATCAACGACTTGCCAATTCACCAGAGCGATCGCAAATATCACTGGATACTTGGTCGTCGTCCCGACGATCATCCTGGATTATCCGACCTCAATCTTTGAGAATTGGATAGCACTTGCACTTATAGCCGTAGTCACATAAGTTAGGAAGTTTGGAAAGGGTGAATGCTAGAGCTAGCAATAGTTTTACCTCCTGCCTCCTGCCTCCGGTCACTGAATCTCGACTTCGCTCGATTTCCGCGTAGCCGAAGTGCTGCCTCCTGCCTCCGGTCACTGAATCTCGACTTCGCTCGATTTCCGCGTAGCCGAAGTGCTGCCTCCTTCTATAAAGCAGCACTGATAAACTTTGGTCTATCGCCAATGCCGTCTAATTAGTTTACAAAACTCTTGAAAACAATGAAAATACTACTAAAAATATCCACGTTATTCTTTGCTCTGCCAATCAGTGCATTAGCTAATTTTTCCTTACCTGCTTCTGCTGATTCTACTGCTGGCCTCATCCTGAGTACTAAATGCCAGGGTGGCTACAACATCAATATTTGGCAGAATTATAATTCCGGTGAACTGCTCTACCGCGCAACCAATCCCAACGGTAATTTAAGTTTGGGCAAAGGAACTAAGCAAGTGACAGAAGGTGTTCGAGTGTATAAGTTTCGGAATAGAAATTATGAATATTGGGTGTGGGATGGCACCTTAGATAACCCGCAGGCTGGAACTTTAGAGGTGTATAAAAACAACCGTATTTTGATGAAGCAAGCTTGTACGAAAAGTTGAATCCTAAGCGCGGGTGTTATGCACTTTTTTGAAACCCAGTTAGGGCAAGCATCTTGAATTACGCTCCCCAGCGCGATCGCAGTTCAAGCGCCTAACACCGACAGCTTAAATTTAGCTGCTACAGGTGTGACAACCGATATACGCGGATTTATTCAAGTCAACGAGCGCTTAGAGACAAACATACCGGGTATTTGGGCGTTAGGGGATATCAATGGCGACCCACAATACACTCATGTGTAGCTTGACGATTATCGGATTGGCCTAATCCGGTGTTTTTGAACAGCAAAATCACGATCAAGACTTTCTTTTCTGGTCTTGCATAATTGAAGTATGAATTTGAGCGATCGCATGATTCATACTTTGATTCAGCAAGACCCTTATTAATCCATGCTATTGAGAAAAATTGTGTTAGAAAGACCACTGTTGAGGGAAAACTTAAAGCAAGACCTTGTGTTGAATAAATAATTCATATTAAAAATTATCGAGGTTTTATTCTTAGTCGGCAACCTCAATCATCATGAAAGTATTACCCTACGATAGCTTTACGATTTTGACACCTGATGCACTGCCTATAGTTGTGCAACGGCTAAATGCACAAATTGAACCTCAAAAAATATTTAGATTTTCTAAGAAACACGCCCCTTACCAAGGAAGCATTTCTGAATCAGGGTTCCGAATCAGTCGCATAATTCACTACCGCAACTCATTTTTACCAGTGATTCAAGGACGCTTTCAAGTAGAATCCCGCCAAACAGTAATTCATGTACAAATGAGCATACATCCTTTTGTGATGGCATTTTTAGGATTTTGGTTTTTATCCTGGTATGGTGCAGTCATTCCTATAACAATGACAGGTGCTATGCCTAATTATATGACTGCGCTATTTGTAGGAATGCCTATATTGATGCTAATTATTTTTTGGGTAGCTTTTTGGTCAGAAGCAAATCGCAGCCGTAGTGAATTGACTAAAATTATTCATGGACAAGTATAGTGAAGCTATTTTTAAATTAAATTATTACACTCTGGTGATTTGAATACCTATTTATTATTGTTCTGAACCTCATACCAATTTCACACTTAATTCACAATTTTGCCGCTCAAAATAGATGCTCTTCATACTTTGATAAACTATTTATATCTTTACTAAAAATTAGCAGATATCGCATTTACTTCACAATTACTTGAATTTAATATCATGATTTTCACCATTGTAATAACAGCTTAGATGAATGATATTTGAGGAGTAGTTTTCAAATATAGCTTGTCTAATCCGTGAATAAGAAATGGGCTGTTAAACGAATGACAATAAATCTTACATCGAGCGAGGCAGAGAAGCTGGAGAAATACTGCTCAATGACTGGCAGACCTGCAACCGATGTAATTCGCGAATTAATTCGCTCTCTGCCAACTGAAGAAACACAAAATACCGATTAGCAATTCATCAAATACAGAGTGATATCATGTCCGCCTGATTGCTTATTAAACTCGAAGAACCCCACCCTGCCAAAGCTGTGCTTTGTCTCCCCTCCCGAAAAGCGGAGAGGGGTTGGAAGTGGGGTTCTTTTATATATGGGTAATTTGGCGGACATGATATAGGACTCATATTTGATTTTTGAAAAAATTCGGTACACCTTAATCTTCTAAAATCCTCTTGTCTATTGTAAGAGTGCCTATTGCCTACTAAGCCAAGTGATTTCAGTAATCAAACCGGATTCCTATATGAATTTGAAAATATACGTTAATTGCCAATGCTAATCTGAAAAATTAGTCATACTTTCGTCATAGGTTTGTCATAGTAAAGTCAATGTAACGTGTTTAATTTCAAAAAGATGTATCGTAGCTGAATATCTATTTAAACAGCAATTTGTAAAGGTTCTTCAAATATAATTCTTTACACATTCACTACTTACTATCTTTAAGAGTACAATATCCATTGATAAACCTATGATGTTTTCTGTATTTTTATCGACTGTCTCTTGTCCTAGTGATGTCGATTTAGGTTTTCTAGAATTGAGTTGGTTAAAAATAGTTTTTTTAGGAATTTTACAAGGAATTACTGAATTATTACCCATTAGTAGTACAGCACATTTACGAATCATTCCGGGATTACTAGGATGGCAAGATCCGGGAAGTGCTTTTAGTGCAGCGATGCAGTTAGCAAGTATCGGCGCTGTAATTAGTTATTTTTGGCAAGACTTGAAGAAATTAACAGGTGCAACGGTAAGGGCGATTTCTGAGCAAGATTACAGCAACCAATATTTTCGTTTAGCAATTGGATTATTAATTGGTACAATTCCTATTGCTGTTGCAGGTCTTTTACTTAAAAAAAGTCTCAATGGTTGTAATTCTCCTTTCCGCGCGCTGATAGTTGTAGGAATATCATCAATTGTAATGTCTTTGTTGCTAGGAATTGCAGAAAGATTTGGGAAACGCGATCGCGTTTTTAGTCAACTATCACTAAGTGACGGAATTTGGGTAGGAATTTCTCAAGCATTAGCTTTAATTCCAGGAGTTTCCCGTTCTGGTTCTACCTTAACCACTGGATTATTCTTGGGAATGGAGCGAGAAACTGCTGCTAGATTCTCATTCTTACTGGGCTTGCCAGCCGTGATTCTAGCAGGAGCGTTAGAACTGCATACGCTTTTCAAAGCTGGACTTGATGTCAACGGTTGGATAACTTTAATTATTGGTTTAACTACAGCTAGTATTTCTGCTTTTGCCGCGATTTATGGTTTACTCCATTATTTAGAAAAATATAGTACTTGGGTATTTGTTTGGTATCGTTTGGCGATGGGACTATTCCTCGTAGTTAGCGTCGTTACTGGCTTTTTACCTAACTGAGTATTCAGTTGTTTATGAGTGCTAAGTGACCAAAAGAGCGAAATGAAGGGATTGAAGTAAGGATGGTAAATTCAAACATAAGTCCCTTTCCCCGTTAACCGAAAAATATTAGAATTCATATTTAATTTTTGAGAAGGCTCAGTACAACTAAGAAACCTGCTTGCCTGTTGCCTATTCTCTGACGGCAGCAAATCAGTATGGCTACCCCAAGCTGCGCCAATAAAAATCAAAGCGGATTCCTATAGAAGTTAAGTATTACTTTTTAGTTTCCATCAACTTTTGATTTTTATCTTCCATTTCTAGGAGTTCAGGAATGGTGACGAAGCGATAGCCTTGTTGGCGAAAATTAGCAATAATTTTTGGTAAAGCTTGTACAGTTTTAGAACGATTACCACCACCATCATGCATCAACACAATTCCACCAGGCTTTGCCTCTCTGAAGACATTACCGATTAATTTGGGTACAGGAGGACGCGAATAATCTACAGAGTCAGATGACCACAAAATAATAGCGTATTTACTATTTCTAGCGTAATCAACCACCCCATTATGCATAATTCCTCCAGGTGGTCGAAATAAATTTGTTTTTAATCCTGTAGTTTGATAAATAATATCTTCGGTGTGGTCAATTTCATAAGCAGCAGCTTGTGGATTCAGAAATTGATACCAATGATGCCAAGTATGATTGCCAATCACATGACCTTCAGCAATTTCTTGCTTGAGTAAGTCTGGATAATTTTTCACGTTTTGCCCAATCACAAAAAATGTCCCTTTAATCTGATTTTTTTTCAGAATATCTAACACTTCTGCTGTACTCTCTGGCCAAGGCCCATCATCAAAGGTAAGAGCAATTACTTTCTGAGATGGAGAGAGTTTTGCTGCCGCAATTATTGTACTTTGGAAACTTGATGGTATAGAGTCAGAAAAACCCTTTACTTGTGCTTGTTGCTGCCAACTTGTCAGCATCGCTGTCTTGAATTCTTCAATTCGCTGCTGGTTTCCTACATTTGCTGCTAGATTATTTACATTTATCTTGTGTTGTTCTGTAGCTTTAAAAATATTTAGTTTTGTCAATATTATTAAAGTCAGACTAAAACTAGTACATAAGATAAGCAGTCCAACTAATTTTCCTGGAACGTAAAGATTCGGCTTATTATTGATCACATTAACTTCCTTAAATGGTCAAAGAATTAGTTACTCTACTGATAGTAAGTTAGACTATTGACCTGCTTACTTTTAGAGAAAGTATAACTATATATAGAGAGATTGCCAAGAGTGCGATCGCTTACCGCACAAATTAATTACTCACGGTTTATAATTTGAACTATAATCAGGTAAATTAAACATATTTTCGTCATAATTCTGTAATATGTTCCTCAAAAAAGTATGTAATAATCTTTAATAAAAATTTTAAATTAATGACAATTATTGAGCTACTGAATAGACAAAAAATCAATGACGATCTTGACATAGTAAACAAATATAATTATGATTTTGGCAGATTCGAGTTATACTGCATAACTTGCTCAAGAAAATTGTCTAAGTAAATTAAGTTCTCCCGGAAACAAATCAATGAAATTACGCTGGCTTTTATTACCTATTATTAGTAATTTTTTACTTACATCGCCCAGCTTGGCAGCAACATTAAAATCTCAAAAAATTGACTCGAATGATAATCATCCGTCAACAATAGAGCAGAAGCATTTATTAGCTAATTTTCAAAGTGCATTACCTGTAAAAAAAAGTTTGATTCCTCAACTCAATCAACCAGAAATTTTTAGCAATACAAATGATACTTCTTTATTTGGTGGAATTATACCATTAGGGAAAGAAATACCAGACCTAAAGTCTCAAGTCAAAGCATTAATGGCTCATTACAGTTTTCTCAAACCTGGGATGTTTTTCTTAGATATAGAAACAGGTAATTATTTGAACATTGATGGTGAGAAAGTATTTCCCGCAGCTAGTACCATTAAATACCCGATTTTAATTGCTTTATATGAACAAGTAGATGCTGGAAAAATCAAACTTGATGAAAAGCTAGTAATGCGGCGTAACTTAGTAGCAAGTGGTTCGGGTGATTTGCAGTATAAATCACCAGGAATCAAGCTGAGTGTCAGAGAAACTATTAACAAAATGATTACAATCAGTGATAACACTGCAACTAATATGATTATCGACCGTTTAGGTGGAAAAGCAAAACTCAATCAGCGTTTCCGCACTTGGGGATTAAAAAACACAGTAATTCGCAATATGTTAGGAGACTTTAAAGGCACTAATACCACTAGTCCAGCAGATTTAGTGCGTTTGTCAGCCTTAGTTGACCAACATAAATTGATTTCAGAAGATAGTTATTTCCAAGCTTTAGATATCTTGCGTCATTGTCATAATAATAAGTTGCTAGCTGCTGGTGTAGGTAAAGGTGGAACTATTGCTCATAAAACTGGAGATATTGGATTTTTGGTTGGGGATGCAGGGATTATTCAAATGCCTAATGGTAAGCATTATTTAGCAGGAATTTTTGTCATCAGACCCCATGACGATGAGCGAGGAAGGGAATTTGTACGTCAAGTTTCTCGGCTAGTCTATCAGTACCTTGAGCAACCAAAACTATCCCAGAAGTATTGATTTTAAAAACTGCTGGTATCGCCTTAGTTGACTGACAAAGGACAAATTAAACACTCTTTACTTAGGGATTTTTATCTGCTGTTGCTTGGTCTTTAAAGCAGATATCGGGCTTGGTTTGGTCATAATTGGGTGATTTGGCGACATATATGTTATACATAAATAGTAGTTGTTTTGTCCTTCTCGGTTATGGGGCAAACAGTCTTAACTTGCAATACAATACCACATCTTATTTTTGGTAACAACCAAAGTAATGAATTGTGGTATTGCTTAGTCAAAACGCATTTAATGCCCAAAATATCTGAGATTTTTTAGTAATTCAAGTAATTTTCTTTGTTTCTACTTGACCATAGAGAGCGAACGCTCATAATCCAAATAAACTCAGATAGTTAGCTATATGAAAAGCTTCAATGGGCAAATTTATATTAACAGCATTTAATTACATTTGCTTGACAAAGTTATTACAAAGTTGTGACGAAATGTCTTCAATGCAAACTCCACTTCCAGTAACTTGTCTAATATAGGAATCTGGTTTGATTACTGAAATCACTTGGCTTAGTAGGCAATAGGCACTCTTACAATAGGCAAGAGGATTTTAGAAGATTAAGGTGTACCGAATTTTTTTCAAAAATCAAATATGAGTCCTATATTACTTTGCTTTGATTGTGCTTAAAGCTACGCCTTGGTAATAATGCCCTAAAATTTGCAGATAGTTTACTCCTCTTTTGGCTAAATTGAGCGTGAACAACGTAAGCGCCGAGAACGGCAACGTAGACAATAGACATCTTGCAAAAGTAACAAATGCCATGATGTCGGGGAAAGGTTAAAGGGAAAAGGGGAAATTTCATCCCTTTCCTCACAAATGCCAAGAAGTCTCATATAGGACTCATATTTGATTGCGTGGAAAAAACTCAGTACACTTTTATTCCTTCTTCTCAGTTCCCAGTGATGCACTGAGTTTCGACACTTCGACTCCCTTCTCTACGAGAGGCTGCACTTCTCTACGAGACGCTCCGCGAACGACTACGCTCAGTGACCACGCCAACGCCTTCGCTCAGGGCAAGCCGCTCAGTGCATCGCTACGCGGTAATCGAGCGACTTGCACTGAGTTTCGACACTTCGACTACGCTCAGTGCATCGCTACGTGGTAATCGAGCGACTTGCACTGAGCCTAGTCGAAGTGAGTCGAGATTCAACTACCGCGCAGTCGTTGTGTCTCCGGTTTTCACTCCTTAATTCAGGAATCAAATCGGATTACTATATGAAAAACGTGAATGGCGCTTGAAACATGAGCATGACCATCGCTAATAAATCAGTTTAGAAATTAGCACTTAATAAAGTAGAGCAGCAACTTTCCTTCTCTTGTGGCATCAGAGGAAACCTTCAATACTCTCTCTGTTCGCGATCGCCCACGGCATTGGTCGAAGGACTGTCGTCAACTCAGGCGCAATTTATCTCGTTACCTACGCGAAGAGAGGCAACGAGATCAATTGCTGTTTCAGCCCTTAGATATAGTATAAAATATCTATCTTTAGACATAGTTTTTTAAGAATTCCTCTTTAGCCAGTACACTTCGCATGGTGGATTGACTTAAATATATTTACAGATGTTATGATTTGTATTAATGTAATGTAATGATTTGTGTTGTTTTTTTAAGTTACTAACTAGTAACACAATAGTCATTTTAAGCTTTTTTAGCTTAAAGTACGACTAAAAAAGCAATTTAAGCAAATTTAGAAACTTTTAGCACACACAACTGCTCCTTAATAAATGTAAATTTTTGTTACTAGTAGCTCAGATATATTTAGAATCTGAATTTTCAGAAGTTACTGAGATAAGTGTGTTAATTTTTAGTAAAAAATTTTACAAATTCAAAGAGGTACTCTCCGGTTGTTCTGAATAGAATCAAGTGAAATCATGTTCGTTTTTAGCTATTTTAGGGTTTGAGACTGATGCAAAAAACAGGGAGCGGAGGATTAATCATGTCTGTAATCTCAAATGTCAGCCTGGAGATAGACAAAGGATAGACAATATGAGTAGTTTACTAAGAGAAGAGTTTTGCAAAGTCTAACATTCGTAAATTTGCTTGCAATATCCAAACATAGTGAACTTAAGAAAGATTCAGATAAACTTCCTAAAATTCCACTGGAATTCTGAACCAAATAGAATGTAGCGAGTTTAATAATACAAGGTTTGATGCTAATGTTAAAAAACAGCGAACTAACAATTAATCAGGGTTCTAATCTCAAATTAAAGCTTGCAGATAAACGATATAATCAGTTTTATAGGCTAGAATTCTTGCAGAATCACACAGTTGGAAAACCATTAGATTTAAACATAGTGGAATAAATCTCAATTCAGATGAATTTCCCAAATCAAAAGTCAAGAATCCACAGAAATCAGGCAAGTATTATGCCAATAGATTACTAGTGGAGCAATTTGACTTGTTTGAGGTTATACCAAATTAAAGGTTAACCCATCTACAGAATTTACTCAAATGAATGGTGTTGTTTAAAAACATTGCCAATCAGTAATAAGCATTAGCTTTTATTGAAAGCTAATTTTGTCTTGTCTTTTATCTGAAAAGGTAAAGAGCATAGTTCTTTGCTGGCAGACATTAGGGTAAATCGCAATTATTACCGAAATCTCACAATTTTGTAATTGGAATAAGGGCAACACAATGAATAAGGTTCAAGCATCATTTGAAGCTACAGAAACTGCGTTTCACGTGCAAGGTTACGAAAAAATCGATTTTAGTCTTGTCTACGTAAACGGTGCATTTGATATTGAAAACAGAGAAATTGCAGATAGCTATGCAAAATTTGGTCGCTGTCTGACTGTAATTGATGCCAATGTTCATGAACTTTATGGCGATCAAATCAGGTCATATTTTAGACACTATGACATTGAACTGACAGTATTTCCGATCATCATTACAGAGCCAGCTAAAACCCTGGCAACCTTTGAAAAAATTGTTGACGCTTTTTCGGACTTCGGCTTAGTTCGTAAAGAACCAGTCTTAGTTGTCGGTGGTGGTCTAGTTACTGATGTGGCTGGGTTTGCTTGCGCTTCTTACCGTCGCAAGAGCAACTATATCCGCATTCCTACCACATTGATTGGTTTGATCGATGCAGGTGTAGCGATTAAGGTAGCAGTTAATCATCGCAAGTTGAAAAATCGCTTGGGAGCATATCATGCACCTTTGAAAGTGATCTTGGATTTCTCATTCTTGAAAACTTTGCCAACAGCTCAAGTTCGTAATGGGATGGCAGAGTTAGTGAAAATTGCTGTAGTTTCTAACTCGGAAGTCTTTGAACTGCTATACGAATATGGCGAAGAACTGCTTTCCACTCACTTTGGACACGTGAATGCGACACCGGAAATTAAAGAGATTGCCCATAAAGTCAACTACGAAGCAATCAAAACCATGTTGGAGTTAGAGACTCCTAACTTGCATGAACTAGACCTCGATCGCGTCATTGCCTACGGTCACACATGGAGTCCTACCCTAGAATTAGCACCTCAGATACCCCTGTATCATGGTCATGCGGTCAATATAGATATGGCCTTGTCTGCAACCATTGCAGCACAACGCGGCTATATCACCACAGGAGAGCGCGATCGCATTCTAGACTTGATGAGTCGTATCGGTTTATCACTCGATCATCCTCTACTAGATGGGGATTTGCTCTGGGATGCTACCCAGTCTATCAGCTTGACACGAGATGGCAAACTACGTGCAGCTATGCCTTGTCCGATTGGTGAGTGCTTCTTTGCCAACGATCTGACTCGTGAAGAACTTGATGCAGCCCTAGCTGAACACAAACGTCTTTGTGCTAAATATCCTCGTGGCGGAGAAGGGGTTGACGCATACATTGAAAGTCAAAAAGGCAAGCTAGTAGGGGTGTGAAGATATGACCGAAAACGACTCATGATACAAGCCCCTAAATTTATTTACGGGGATCAATCATTAATTTTGAATTTTGAATTTTGAATTTTGAATTCGGAGCGAAGCGACGTGACGAGTGTTTTAGGGCGAGAAACAGCTAGACCGATAACGCCACACAGTATCTTAGTAGCCCAGCTACAGCAAACCCTCAAATTAGCCCAAGAGAAGAACATTCCCGTAGAGATATTAGATTCTTTACAGCAGGGAGTTCAACTAGCGGCGGGTTTAGATCCTTACTTGGATGATTACACCACTCCAGAATCGAGCGCATTGACGGCATTAGCGCAAAAAACAAGCATTGAAGACTGGAGCAAACGCTTCAGCGATGGTGAAACAGTCCGCCAACTAGAGCAGGAGATGCTCTCAGGACATCTGGAAGGACAGACATTGAAAATGTTTGTTCATATCACCAAAGCAAAGCGCGTTCTAGAAGTAGGAATGTTCACAGGGTATTCAGCCTTAGCAATGGCAGAAGCATTACCAAGTGACGGGCAACTTATCGGTTGCGAAGTAGATCCTTATGTTGCTGAATTTGCTCAAGCTTGTTTTAATGAGTCTCCCCACGGCGACAAAATCGTTGTGGAAGTAGCACCTGCTCTAGAAACACTCCACAAGCTGGCTGCTAGAAAAGAAGTATTCGATCTGATTTTCATTGATGCCGATAAAAAAGAGTATGTAGATTACTTCGAGATCATTTTGGATAGTAACTTACTGACTCCTGACGGGTTAATCTGTGTAGATAACACTTTGTTGCAGGGACAAGTTTACCTACCACCCGAACAACGCACCGCCAACGGTGAAGCGATCGCTCAGTTCAATCGCGTTGTCGCCGCCGATCCTCGTGTGGAACAAGTTCTGTTACCCATCAGAGATGGTGTAACTCTGATTAGACGCGTGGCGTAACAAAGTTTGTAGAGACGTTGTATTGCAACGTCTCTACAATAAACACAAAGGAAAGACTTATGGCACAATCAATTTCTTTATCTCTGCCTCAATCTTCAACGTCATCAACAGGTGTTAGCGTAAAGCTAGTAGCTCTATTCAAGACTCTCGGTACTCTGACATTATTACTAATAGCTTTGCCGTTCAATGCTTTGATAGTATTGGTGTCTTTGCTGTGGGACATTGTGAGTTCGCCGTTTACGAAAAAAGCTGTCGTAGCTGCTCATCCTCAAACTATCTTGGTAAGTGGAGCCAAGATGACTAAAGCATTGCAACTTGCTCGCTCTTTCCATGCCGCAGGACACAGAGTTATTTTGATTGAAGGTCACAAATACTGGTTGTCTGGTCATAGATTCTCAAAAGCGGTGAGTCGTTTTTATACAGTTCCGGCTCCGCAATCAGACCCAGAAGGCTATATCCAGGCGCTAGTAGAAATCGTCAAGCAAGAAAAGGTTGACGTTTATGTACCTGTATGCAGTCCTGTGGCTAGCTATTATGACTCTTTAGCAAAGCCTGCATTATCAGAATACTGCGAAGTTTTCCACTTCGATCCAGATATAACCAAGATGTTGGATGATAAATTTGCCTTTACCGATCGGGCGCGATCGCTTGGTTTATCTGTCCCCAAATCGTTTAAAATCACCGATCCTCAACAAGTTATTAATTTTGATTTTAGTCAAGAAACCCGCAAATATATTCTAAAAAGTATTGATTACGACTCCGTTCGCCGCTTAAATTTAACCAAACTTCCCTGCGACACTCCAGAAGAGACAGCAGCTTTTGTCAATAGTTTACCCATCAGTCCAGAAAAACCTTGGATTATGCAAGAGTTTATTCCGGGTATTGAATTATGCACACATAGTACAGTACGCGATGGGGAATTAAGATTGCATTGCTGTTCAAACTCTTCTGCGTTTCAAATCAACTATGAAAATGTCGAAAATCCCCAAATCCGTGAATGGGTGCAACACTTCGTCAAGAGTTTGGCTTTAACTGGGCAAGTTTCTTTCGACTTTATCCAAGCCCAAGACGGTACTGTTTACGCCATTGAATGCAATCCCCGTACCCATTCGGCAATTACAATGTTCTACAATCACCCCGGTGTTGCAGATGCCTATCTTGGTAAAACTCCCCTAGCTGCACCTCTGGAACCCCTAGCAAGTAGCAAGCCGACTTACTTCCTATATCACGAAATCTGGCGACTAACTGGTATTCGTTCTTGGAAACAATTGCAAACATCGGTTAATACTTTAGTGCGGGGCACTGATGCCATTTACAGTCTTGATGACCCTATACCATTTTTGACTTTGCATCATTGGCAAATTCCTTTACTTTTGCTGAAGAATCTGCAACAACTCAAAGGATGGGTAAAAATCGACTTCAACATTGGCAAACTAGTGGAATTAGATGGCGATTAAATAATTCGTAATACTTCGGCTTCGCGGTAGTTGAATCTCGACTCACAACGACTGCGCTCAGTGCAAGTCGCTCGATTACCGCGTAGCGATGCACTGAGCTTGTCGAAGTGTCGAAACTCAGTACAAGTTCGTAATTCGTAATTGAAGAAGAATTTAGTAGATCATAGCCCCCTCTTCGCTTGCGGGGAGGGGGTTGGGGGTGGGGTTATTATAGCCCACTCAACTAAGAATCACTATATAAATTTTAACAATACATAGGACAATAAATCATGCCAGTACTTCGTATTCTTCATTTAGTTGGGTCTGCATACAATGATTTTTACTGTGATTTGTCACGCCTTTATGCCCAAGACTGTCTCGCGGCAACGGCAGATCGATCGCAATATGATTTTCAGATTGCATATATCACACCCGATCGCCAATGGCGATTTCCTCCCTCACTCAGCCCGGAAGATATTGCTGATACTAAACTGATGACTCTGTTTGAAGCCATAGAGTTTATAACAGCGCAAAACATTGACCTCGTGTTACCGCAAATGTTTTGTATTCCTGGAATGACTCACTACCGCGCCCTATTTGACCTGTTGAAGATCCCTTATGTCGGCAATACTTCAGAGATCATGGCGATCGCAGCGCACAAAGGCAGAACCAAAGCAATTGTTGAAGCAGCAGGGGTAAAAGTGCCTCGTGGAGAACTGCTTCGCCAAGGAGACGTTCCGACAATTACACCTCCTGCGATCGTTAAACCTGTAAGTTCCGATAACTCTTTAGGGATAGCCTTAGTCAAAGATGTTAACGACTATGACACGGCTTTGAAGGAAGCATTTGAATATGCTTCGGAGGTGATCGTAGAAGAATTCATCGAACTCGGTCGAGAAGTCAGATGCGGCATCATTGTCAAAGATGGGGAACTAGTGGGTTTACCTCTTGAAGAGTATCTGTTAGACCCTGACTCCAAACCCATCCGCAACCATGCTGATAAACTCCAACAAACGGACGATGGCAACTTGCGTTTCGCCGCTAAGGATAATAAGAAGTCTTGGATTGTAGATCCTAACGATCCGATCACCCAAAAAGTTCAGCAAGTAGCTAAGAAGTGCCATCAGGCTTTGGGTTGTCGTCACTACAGTTTATTTGACTTTCGCATCGACCCAAAGGGAGAACCTTGGTTTTTAGAAGCCGGGTTGTATTGTTCTTTTGCCCCCAAAAGTGTGATTTCCTCTATGGCGAAAGTGGCGGGAATCCCTCTAAATGAGTTATTGATCACAGCTATCAATGAAACTTTGGGTAGTAATCAAAAGGTGTTGCAGAATTGCTCGTGAATTTATCAAAAAATAGACCACGTAGTAGGGGCGCAATACCGTTTCACTTTAAGATTGAAAATAGGCAGCAGGGGAGCATACTTCGACTACGCGGAAATCGATCGACTTGCACTGAGCGCAGTCGTTGTGAGTCGAGATTCAGTAACCGGGGGAGCAGGGGGCAGGGGAAAGAATTAGAGATTGATTATTTGTATCAGACATTTCGTGAAATGTTACAAGACCTTGCGCCCGTACGACAGGTGTGGTTCAAATAGATGAATGCTGTAACTGTTAGAGTCGCGCGATCTGCCAGAATAAGTGCGGTAATCCTACTTGATGACAAAGTTAGACGGGTCTTGATCTCGTCGATGCTTAGTGGGAATGGGGGCTGGCTGCCCATCACCTGCAAGGGCTGCGGTTTTTTCCAGGGATTCTCTCAATCGCTTGGCTGCGTAGATGGACATGTCTCGTGGTACATTAATGCGATCGCGTAAATATCGGAGAGCGACATCAGATCCCAATGGAGGTACACAGTCTTTACCTGTCATCATGTGGGTTAAAGCACAACGTAAGGCTCGATCAAACAATTTATCATCTAAGGGGTTGACTCGGATAATATTGATTCGGTGTTCGATAGTTCGTTGAAGAGCTTCCATGCGGGAGTTTTCGGGTTCTGGATAAGTAACATCTGGTAGCCCAAACCAGGGGCCGTTATCCACCCGTGCTTTATTGAGAAACGTCTGGGTTTCGCCGTTTTCCCAACAGCCCCCCATTTGGGGCGGCAAATCATGTACGTGGGTATGAAAGTCGCTCTGGGTACCACGGTAGGTTGGTCGGCTTTCCATTGCCGCAAACCATGCGCTCAAGCGAGGGTTTTCCTCCCGCAGTGAGTAGCCCTTGTAATAGTAAAGGCTCGCATTCATCCGTTCAAGATATGGCGTAAAAATGACATCGACGATGCCGAAGCTATCTAGAAAGTAAGGGCTTGGGGTGCTACCCAGAGCTGACTCGACCCTAGCCACCACTCCGATAAATTGTTCTCGATTGCGTTGTTCTTGTTGAGACGAACCTGCTCTAGAGCATAGCCAAACGCACCAGGCTCTAAATAAAAGTCGTTCTAATTGACGTAGAGGAAGCACCCTGTGGTCTTCCATCCCTTGGCTCAATGGAGCAAAAACCTTTTCCAAAGCGATCAAAATGTCATCGCTTTCCTTAATAATCCGTCCATCTAGCTCGATTGCGGGGAGCATTCCTGATGGTACTTTACGTTTGTACCAACTTTCTTTCTCCCCATAGCAGAACATTGTCACTTTTTCAATCCGATATGGGATCTGTTTTTCCTCTAGCCATAACCAAACTTTTTGACAGTAAGGACACCAGGCGTGGTTATCGCGGTACAGCGTTACCCGCACATCAGATTCCGCCTGACCAAACAAGCGCAACCTGGCTTTAGCATTAGTGAGACCATTAACGGTATCTATTTGATAATCCGTAAGGGTTTCTAGTTCTTCCCAGCTTAAGGGCGCGGTAGTCATAGGGGGAGTTGCGTAGCGCAATACTTAGGACAATCCTATACTTTACAATATTTTCAATCACACTGATGATAGTTTCAGCTTGCTAGAGGAAAAGTTGCTGCTAATATCCATCCAAAGAATAAAACATTACCGATGGCATAGCTCCAATATTTGTTAAATAAGCTAAAGTAAATAAAAAATAGCCACAAGTATAGGGAATAAAGGCAGTAAAACATAAATAAACTCAAGATTTTGTAACAAGTAAAGTACTAAAATAAAACCTCCGATTAAGGCTGCACTTTGTCGTAGCCACCACAATTTCTCCACTCTTGAAATGTACGGAGTTTTTTCAAAAATCAAATAGGAGTCCTATAGCATTGCATCTGAATGAAAACCCTATAAGAATTTGCTAATACAAAGGTATAAAATTATATAAACCTGGAGAAAACCATGTCATTAGAAACAGAGACACTACAGGCGACACCAACAACTTCTACCTTTGAGAAACTTGAGGAGAAGCAAGAATTTAACTGGAGGCAATGCTGGTATCCCGTCACCTTTGTACAAGACTTACCTGCCAACCGCCCTCATAGCTTTTCCTTGTACGATGAACCTTTGGTTTTATTCAAAAACCAAGATGGACAATTTATCTGTTTAGCAGATCGTTGTTCTCACCGTACAGCCAAACTTTCTGAAGGACAAATTATTGACGGCAAAATTGAGTGTTTATATCACGGTTGGCAGTTTGGCAGTGATGGCCAATGTCTGCACATTCCCCAATTACCAACAGATGCAAAAATTCCAGTCAATGCTTGCATACCATCCTTTAAAGTTGTGGAACGCCAAGGCATGATTTGGGTATGGGCTGGTGAAAAAGAAACTGCTGTTGATGAAAATATCCCAATTCTGCCAGATTTAGATAAGCCAGGATTCGTGTGTGCAGACTTTATATTGGATCTGCCTTATGACCAAACATATCTAGTAGAGAACGTCATAGATCCGGCACATGTTGCTATTAGCCATCATGGCACTAGAGGGGGTAGTAATCGGAAAAATGCCCAACCGCTAGAAATGGAAGTGCTAGAGAGTTCGGTTCAGGGAATTAAAGGCAGATGGCGGGGAATTAACAAAACAAATGAAACGTGGAAGTATATTGATTTTGTTGTTCCAAGTCTTGTGCTGAACACTACTTATATTGAAAAACGAGATTGGACATTTGGACTAGCTTTGTATTCAATTCCTTTAGGTAAAGGGCGGTGTCGTCTTTTAGCTAGAGGTTATCGTAATTTCATGACTTGGGGAGTCAAGCTAAGGCCGCGCTGGCTCGATCACTTAAATACAAACAAAATATTGGAGCAAGATTTACCTCTTCTGGCGGGACAACAGGCAGAAATTGAGCGTTTGGGAAAAAGCCTTAAAGAATTATATTTGCCACTGAAAACATCGGACACATTAGTGATTGAATACCGCAAGTGGCTAGATAAGTTTGGGTCATCTTTACCTTTTTATCACGGCTATGCGACAGTGAAAAATGTTGAAAATGGCGAGTTGAATTCAAAGCCAATTTTGCTAGACAGATTTTCGCGACACACACTTATTTGTAATTCTTGCAATCGGGCTTATAAAGTTACAAATAGTGTTAAGCAAGGTTGTATAGGGGTAGCGATCGCTTTAGCTGCTGTAGCAATACTTGCAGATGATTCTAGAATCAGAATAGCAACAATATCAGTTTCCATCGCAGCAATCATAATTTCTGTTATGGCTCATAGACTCAAAACTCACTTTGAGCATTCCTATACTCGTCACTAAAAAGGTACTGGGGATTGGGGGCTGGAATCGGAATTCTTGGCAACACTTAATCCCTAATCCATAATCTCAATCATAATGAAGTTATCAACTCTGCGCTAAAGTAAAAATATTGGGATAAAAATCTCTGGCAGTAAGTTCAATACACCACTAATCTTTACCACTGCGGCGATCATGTCTCAAGAACATAACGAATTACTCCAACTTCAGGAGATCACCAAGCTCAAACCGAAACACTTTGCTGATTTAGTCAGATCGGCACAATTGGTTTTCGACCCTACAGCCGGAGTTTCGGGAAGAAATATCACAGTTGACTGGGAACAATTCGGGATTCCCCATGATGTGGCGGACAATCTCAAATCACTTGGTCAGGAATATCAATATGCATCTCCTCACATCCCTGTTGAAGACATTTGGAGTAAATTAACTCCAGAAACTCGTATTTGGTTCGTTGAAAATAAAGATCGGTTGTGGCAGTTTGAAGAAGCTTTCCCAGCCCTTGACGAGGATTAAACGGCTGAAGCATTGAAAGGAATACAAATTTTTGTAGAGGCACAGCATTGCTTACTGGTGTCAACTTAAGCAATAAAAACCATCAGATGTCAATACGGTTCGGATAAGCATTTTTCATTTTCTTTGTGGTCTGGGGAAAGGGTAAGGGGTAAAGGGTAAAGGATGTATTCAAAACCTTTCCCCTTTTCCCTTTCCCCTTTAACCGAACCGTATTGCATCAGATGTAATCTAAGAACAACTTGATTGATGTTCTTAGAGATACATCATGGTGAGAAATCGTCCAGCTAGGAAACCTAGACCTGCGGCAGCAAAAATACTTACCAGTACCGCCAATAGAAAAAGAAGCTTTAAACTATTAAAGTTGCTTGAAAGCAAAGATCGGAATAAACTGCGATCGCAAGCGAATATTCACATTACTGCTTGCGAAGTCCTCGACTCTATTGCTTAAATACCCTCTAGCATTTCTCCAGGTTACGGTTATACTGCGATCGTTGCTGCCTCCATTGGTTAGCTAAATCCACTGAGTATTATTTTATCCAGCTTGCTAATTGCGGCGAATTAGTGCAGATTATATTGGGACATCCTTCAGCTTTAGCTGGAATGTTTCAAGGTATTTTATTCTTTTCTTTTTTCTTTTAGCACCAGATATATTAATTTACAATCGGCTACGAGTGAAGTAATAGGAACATCAGTGAGAAACCAATGCCCAATTCTTCTCTACGAGACGCTACGCGTTAGCGGAGCTTTCGCTTTAGCGATACGCTCAGTACAAGTGCCCAATGCCCAATAACTAATATTTGAGGAGATTTAATGTGTCCAATCGTAAATTATCTTTGTTACTCAAACTAATAATCGTTATATTTGTTACTGGTGCTAGTAGTTTAGGTATTAGTTTGCTTTTCACTACAAGCGGATTTGAGCATTTATTGGGAATTATAAAGCCAAAAAGCGAGAGTGGTAAAGCGAATCAGAACAAGCTGATGAGTGCAGATGCAGAGAACATCAGCCCAGCTACAGACCAAATGAATGAAGTGCCAAAGGCATTTCAGGGAGCAATCGTTTATCAAGCAAAACTCAAAGCAAACGAGAAAGTTATCGCCCTAACTTTTGATGATGGCCCGGGCCCCAAAAATACGGCACAGATTTTAGAAATTTTGAAGAAAAATGATATCAAAGCAACATTCTTCATGATTGGGCAAATGGTGAAGTATTTTCCCCAGGTTGCCAAGCAAGTGGCTGCTGATGGTCACGTAATTGGCAACCACACATGGCATCATTGGTATTTTAAAATGAATGGGGCGACTGCGGCTAGTGAAATTGATCGCACAGCAGACATCATTTACAAAACAACAGGAGTAAAAACTACTCTATTTCGCCCCCCTGGAGGCTTTCTGAATAATGGATTAGCCCAATATGCCAAAAACCAGAAGTACGCTGTCATGATGTGGTCTGAAGAATCGGGAGATGCAGAACGTCATTCGCCTCAAGTTCCAGGGCTGGTCAAAAATGTACTAAAGTATGCAAAACCCGGTGCAATTGTATTGATGCACGATGGAGGCGGCAACCGTTCCAAATCTGTCAAAGCTTTACCAGGAATGATCGCAGGTTTGAAAGCCCAAGGCTATCGATTTGTGACGATTCCCCAACTACTGGAAATACAAGCCCAAGAAGAAAATCTGGCAAAGGTAGCTTCACCTGCGATTACAAAGGATGAACCTCCAACCAATCATCAGTGATACGCTACGGGCAGCTACACCTCTAATTTTGACCGTACTAAATGAATTAGTGAGGGAAAATTGGGGGTGTTAAACCTGGACATTAATGGAATGATGCTGGTAGATACAGCAATTTTCATTTGCATGAAGTACAAAATTACGGGTTTTGAGGCAGGAGGCAGAAGGCAGAAGGCAGTTCGTGCTGGAGGGAAGAGGTAAACACTGTTTATATCTAATAAATCAGTCCTGAATTTTGTACCACACTTACTTGCAATCTGCTGTAATATTTAGGATTATTCATCAGTTGCGATCGCTCCCTTAAATATTTAGTACCATACTGAAAAACCTCAGCGATACTTTGCGCTTTCCTCTGCGTTCCTCTGCGTTTAAATAATCTAATCTCTCTACATATTTTTCAGATATTTAGACCACAAGCTGGGCGGGGAGTAGGGAGTTGTGTAATTCAATTACTTACTTGAAAAGCGGTGTATCTGAACTCTATTGCATTATAAATGCTGGTCATTGTACCCTTTGCGCTACGGTGGTGTACACAACTTTTTTAACCCGTTATGCCAATGCATCGGCTAACAATGCCATTGTATCGACTTGCTATGCCAATGCATCGACTAACAATGCCATTGTATCGACTTGCTATGCCAATGCATCGGCTAACAATGCCATTGCATCGACTTGCTATGCCAATGCATCGACTAACAATGCCATTGCATCGACTTGCCATGCCAATGCAGTAATCTAAAATCGGGTTTCATACTCAACTTGTAATTGATTTTCATCCCCTAAATTAGTTGAGCCTCGCATCAAAATTTCATCATTGACTCGATAAAGCACGTTATAACGGAAAGACTCATCGCTAGAAAGAGGGCGTGATAAAGAGGCAGAGAAATTTCTATTGATGTCAAATACACCCTCTGCTGATAAATTCAGAACTGAAGCTGTCGTTTTTTCATTATTAGTGGTTGGAGTGGGAAATATCCGAAATTCGCTGAAACCAATAGCCTGTCCGATCGCAGTGATAGTTCCTTGTAAACCACCTAAAATAGTGGAACTAGCGAAATTAGTCAGCCCTTGGCCTGCATCTGCTTGACCGAAAGAATTTAGAATCGAACCACCCAGCAAAGCAACTATTTCTCCCTTACTACGGCTAGGTTCACTCGTCAATTCCAGATTATCGCCCAATTTACTAGCTGGCCCGTTCACCCTGGCTTGAACGTTAACGCTACGTAAAGTCCCAAAGTTGTTTACAGAAACATCGCTGACTTCAGAAGATAATGGTGATTCCAAAGTTTGAGTGTTCCTTGCTGATGCTTCCGGTACAATTGCCGTCAGTCGGACATCCAAAGTAGGGTCAAGTCCTTGGCTTGGAATAAACCGGGCAGTTTGTTCATAGCCTCGCGCCAAGGTAAACTCAGTGGAAAATAAACTCAGTCGTCCTCCTGTTAAACGAATGACACCTTCAGGAAGCGGTTTGGCTAATGTACCATTAATAGTCAAGTCGCCTGTTGCGTCAAACCTCAATAGGGGCTGACTTAATGCTGCTCCTCCTGGTACAAAGCTGAGTAAGGATTGAGTTGTAACCCGAATATCTTTGCCTAAAATCAACTTTAAATCTGCAAACTCTACAGGTAAATTGGGTGGAGTTGCAGCGCTAGTACTTGCATCTGCTGTCGCCACGGGGTTAGTGCTTCCGTCCACTGTAGCTACTGGGTTAGGGTTATTCTCTGCTGTCGGTGTGACGTTAGGGTTAACCTGTTGTCTATCTAGATTTATGACCTTAGTGTTAGCCTCTGCTGTAGTTGCTGATTTTTTAGCAGTAGTAGTCGAGTTGCCAATAATTACCTGACCATCACTCAGTTGAATCTCTCCACCAATTACAGGTTTTAACGCTGTTCCCCGAATCACGATATCGCCGCCTACACCACCTTCATACAGTCCTGCAAGCTTAAAATTGAGTTTGTCTGCTATTGATACGGTGAGGGGATTCGCTGCGGCTTGTTGAGAATCAAAAATCGGCAGGATGCCTGATGCAGTTACTTGCCCTTGATTGTAATTACCTTGGATTTTTTCAACACTTACAGTACTACCATTAAATAGCGCTGTTCCTGTGACATTTGTTAGGGGATCAGATAAGGCTTGAGCGCGAAAAGTTGCATTATTAAGTGTGGCATTTCCATTAATAATTGGTTCGTTTAAAGTACCTTGAACGTTTAAATCTACTTTTCCTTGACCGTCTACCCAAGCAACTTGATTGTTAGTAAACACGTTTAACAGTGCCAATCCTTCATTTTGCACATTGGCGTTGATGCTAATTTGATTGCTATCTGGCTGCACTTTGGCAAAAGGCAAAGGAGCAGGTACGCTACCTGTAATTGCGACTGGCTGTGTTCCTGTCACTAACAAAGTACTGTCAAAATTCAAGCGAGCATTGTTGTAATCAAAGTTCACCTGTCCTGTTTGCACAGGTTGTTTGTTGAGAGTTGCATTTGCTAATGCCACTTGCCCCTGCAATCTGGGATCTTGTAAACTACCTGCTAAGTTGGCATTAGCATTTACATTACCAGTGATATCTATGGGATATTTTTCGATAAAAGGTTGTAAAAGCGATAGAGGTAGACTTGCTACATTCAACTTTCCAGATAGTTGCTCAGTTCCTAACTGTCCTGAAAATGCCACTAGTCCTTGATTTATCCCAATACTCAAGGGCGAAAGTGTGACGATGCCATCAGCAAAAGTGCCTTGAGCAACGACTTGATTTATGGAATAATTACCCCATTGCCAGTTTGCACCTTGAAAATTAAAGCCAGCATTCAATCCAGATTTTAACGAGCCATTTGCTGTAATTGCTCCGCTTAAAGCACCTGTTAATTCTGCAAGGCTGGGCAAAGATGGGGTTTTTTTGGTTTCTACTTGTCGTTCTTTGGCGATCGCTGTTGTAATATTCGAGAAATATGCTAACTGTGTTTTCAAATCGGCATCGGGCAAACTGATAGACTCAGTTGGAAGTGCTTCTGCTCCAGCTAACTTCGGAGGCTGTAACCCAGTACTCAGGTCTTTAAAGTCGAAGATATTAAACGCTTGTAAAAGTCTCTGGATTTTGGCTTCGGCAAAATTAGCTTGGAATTGAAATTGCGGGTCATTCCCTGTTTGCACATTACCACTGAGAGCGATGTTGCTATCGCCAATCCGCAATTGACCATTAGCCAAGCTCGCAGTACCATCAGCATAATTGATGCTGCCACGAAATTCATCTGCTGCAACTCTGGCAACACGAGGCCCTGCGATCGCCACATCTCCCGCAATGGCATAATTATTCAAATTGACAACTAAATTGCCCGATAATTGCCCCCCCAGAGGTTTCAATTGATTGTTGGGTAAAAAGCCGCCAACCAGAGCGATGGGAAACTGTTGGGCGTTGATGAGCAAGTTATCTCCCTCAGTTCTACCTGTAGTAACTGCCTCATCGCGTTTAACTAAAAATGAAGTGGGACGATAATCTGCACCCAAGTTAAGCGCAATTCGATCTTGTTTCCCAGCTAATCGCAGACTTCCTCCTTGTCCCCCTTGAAAATTTACATTTCCGGTTAAAAGTCGGTCAAACGCCAAGTTACTCACATTGAAATTCCGCAGCCGGATATTGCCATTCGCTTGCGGGACATCTGGAGTTCCTGTAACTTTTCCATTAAAATCCAGTCGCCCTGCTATTGCTACGTCCCCAGGAACTTTAAAGCCAGTATTTTGTAAGTTGAAATTTTGCGCCAGTACATTTAAATCAAATCTGGCAATTTCGGGTGCGCCAGTTGGTGGAGATTGAATTGTGATCGCACCATTAGCACTAAATCCTGCGGTACTTGCATTTTGAACGATAATCTGCTGTCCATTCCACTGAAATTGAGCGGTGAGCGGTTTTGCCAGCTGCGCTACTCCTTGGGGAAGGCTGATTTGTCCAGCAGCGCGAATATCTGCAAGCTGGAAAGATTGGGTTGTGCCTGCTAACTGAATATTGCTATTCAGCCGTCCTCGCAGTTGTGGTGAGAAACGGCTGAGTTGAATTTGAGAAGTGTTGACAACTCCTTGCCAGCGTTGTTGTGCAAGTTGACCCGTAGCTCTAATTGTCCCACCTGCGACGTTTACAACCGCATCGGGGAAAACGATATTTTCTCCTTGTTTGGTAACAACAACTCGTCCGGTGGTGGGATAGGTGGCACTAGGCGCTTGTACCCGCGCGACTGTTTGCAGATTGCTCAAAGTGCCGGAAATATCGGCATTTGCCGAGACATTCCCAATAGTGATGGAGGGTGAGGAATTGTAGGCTTTGGCGATCGCATCTCCTGGTATATTTTTTGCTTGTACATTCAACGCCACCCTACCTTGAGGTGCAAGCTGAACTCGTCCGCTAGCTGTGACTTGCCCTCCCACATCTGGATTTGCTTGAACACGAGTAACGTTGACGTTTAACGGTGTACCCAGATAACCCGAAACTTTAGCGTTCGCAGATATACCACCAACATTAATTGGAGTTGAAATGCCGTAACCTTGAGCGATCGCATTTCCGGGGATACCTTGAGCTTGAATATTTACGCCTACCTGACCTTGGGGAGCCAGTTGAATTTGACCATTGGCTGTGATTTTTCCGCCGGCTGGCGGCGTTATCTGAACATTAGAAATGTCAAGGTTCAACGGCTGTTTGCTAAGTGAGCCAGAAATTTGGGCTTTTGCTGAAACATTGCCAACTGCGATCGGTAGAGTAACGCCATAGCTGCGTGCTAGTATATCTCCTGATATACCATCAGCTTGAGCATTAAATATTACATTATTTTTTGCTCCCAAATTAGCTTGACCGCCACCTATAATTTGACCACCAGCTGCGGGGACTATTTTCAAATTGGAGACGGCAAGTTGAGATGCCGTTTGAGAGGCATTCAAGCGAAAATCAGTATTAATGGTTTTAAATTGAACGCGGTCAACTTGAATCGGTTTTGTGTTGCTTAATGAACCGCTAAGGACAGGTTGTTTGAGTGCGCCTAGTACTTTAATATTTGCTTGAACTTCGCCACTAGCTGGAACTGACGATTTTACATTCAATGTATCTAAAATATTTTTCGCACTAACGGGTTTTATTTGAGCAGAGACATTAAAACCTGTTTGAGTATTAATTGTTCCATTAGCGAAAATGGGAACTTTACCAATATTGGTACTTAGATTATCTAAAGCAACTGTCTGACCCTGAAATAGAAATCTGCCATTAAAATTAGAAATCTGCTGAGGAATATTTGGAATTTTAGCAGTGACTTGATTCGCTGTAGCTGTTCCCGTAATCGCTATATCTGATAGTTTGGGGGGAATCTGCACCCCTAAATCAGCATTTAAATACCCCGCTTGCAGAGCGATCGGTAACTGAATTAATCGAGCGATCTCAGATGCTTGTAAATTTTGTGTTTGTAGCTGGAGGTTAGTTTGTTGAGCTTTCAGTTGGGTTTCGCCAGCAATTTTAACAGCCCCTCCCCTAGTGAGTTGAGCATTAATGTCATAACCAATTCTTTGATTTTGATCGGAAAATCGGGCAACACCACCAACTTGATCTAATATGACTGAGCCTTTTGGCTTAGTTGGCGCAGCGAATGGCATTAACTCGACATCGCCATCTTGAATTTGAAGTGTTTGCAACTCAGTTTGAATAAAGCCTTGTCCTTCCCCAGCCTTAACTTGCGCTGTCACCCAACGACCATCTTTATCCTGTTGAATGTAGACATTGGGCTGAACTAAAGTGACATTTAAAGCCAGTTTTCGGTTAAGGATAAGTTGCAACGGCGAGAACTGCACATCTAAGGCTTTTGCTACCACCTGGTCTTGATCGGTGGGAGTTGCTGGTATTGATAGAGAGCTAAATCTCAAACTAGAAAGCGAAAAACCTTCAACTTTCCCTACTTTTACTGGACGACCAAGCAATTGCTCAAGATTCTGCTGCACTAACGGTGCTAAATCTTTATATACATAGTTTCTAGCCCACCAAGCACCAAATGCAATTCCAACTAGCAAAACCACACCGAGAGCCAAACTGGTACGTCCTAAAAGCAGGAGCCACAGACGAGGATTAGATGGTTCCTGATTATTTCCTGAATTTGGAGAGTGCGTCATTATCGTTACAGTACTTTTATCTGGAATGAGCCGAGGGACAGGCTATTAGCAGTTGTATGAGCCAGTCACAAATTATTACCCGACATTAGATTTTCTCGGCTTTAAATTTGGAGATTTGATTTAGAGTTTTAATTAGCACTTCCTCAATCAGGGCAGCAATTAGAGCTATTCTCTGCTTCACCTTTTGAAAGTCTATAGTCATCCAAATAGTTGTCTGACAAATCTTACCTCCTTTCTGTTAGGCAAAGTAGATGATTAGTATGTCTTTTCTCACAAGAGATATATTGCGAGCAACTATCTTTTGTACCAAGAATTGATATCTTAAGATAGATTTTATTGGCTTACAGCCATTTTCAGCTAAATAAACTACGCCTTAGGGGCGCAAGGTCTTGCGCCCCTACGACAGATGTGGCTCAAATAGATAAAAACTGCTGTAAGGATTATTTCTCAAAGGTTAGATAATAAACCATTGAATATTAAACTACTCCATGAGAACTCTTGTATATACAACGCTGGTTAGAAAATTCAACCCTGTATAATCTTACCAAGTAGTGATGACTTTGTTATGGTAACTACCCATGTACTTCAGTCAACGACACCTACTTTATGGAAACTGAAGAAGTCGCAGATGTAGCATTATTTCTAGCTTCGCATCAATTGCGTGCCATTTATGGGCAAGCAATGAATGTTTACGGTGGGGTTAATTACCGTCTCTTAAGAGAAAGAAACTGATGATCTAGGTAAAATGGGACATCCATTATTATTTAACGGGAGTTCGATGAACCTCTCCCTCCCAGCCTCCCTCTGGGAAATCCAAAGGGAGGAGCAACGAAAAATTCAGCTTTTTGCTCCCCTCTTCGTGTCGGAGTTACGGTGTACACATCAGTCTCTTGATCTGCACCTTTGTTGCATCAAGCCGCACATTTGATGCATCGCCCTGCACCTTTGTTGCATTGCCCTGCACCTTTGTTACATTGAGCCGCACCTTTGTTGCATCGCCTTGCACCTTCGTTGCATAGACCTGTATCTTGGTTGCATCGCTCTGCACCTTTGTTGTATCGATCTACAAAGAATTAATCTACCCTACGTTATACCGTTTCACTTTAAGATTGATACAAATAGGCAGCAGGGGAGCATACTTCGACTACGCGGAAATCGAGCGACTTGCACTGAGTTTCGACACAACGACAAGCTCAGTGCATGGCTTGGCGGTAATCGAGCGAAGTCGAGATTCAACTACCGCGCAGTCGTTGTGAGTCGAGATTCAACTACCGGGGGAGCAGGGGGCAGGGGGAAAGAATTAGAGATTGATTATTTGTATCAGACATTTCGTGAAATGTTATTACACAGCAACTTTAAAAGACTTGTGTGTATACTGTAGCTGCGTCGGAGAGGGATCTGGGGAGAGGTCAAACAAGACTTGTCGAACTCACGTTTATTTAGTTAAGTGCAATCTGCGCCTAAATACTTACAAAATATCCGTGAAGAAAGCTTAGGTTTAGGCAAAATTATCAAATAATTTATCAAATTAAATTTGATAGTCTGGATGTGCAATTAGACATCAACACATCGGCAATTTATCAGCAACAGCTGCATAATCTGAGAAAAAAATTAATCACAATATTCCCAACTTCTTAGAGAAGCTGGGAATCATAGTTTTTTGATTACTCTTTTGCCAACCCAATCAATCATCAGTTGGATCGTCAATCATTTCTGGTACTAAAGCTGGGTTACTTTTACGTTCTTCTGGTGATTGCTCCCGAATAACATCGTCTATTCTTGCAGGGTGTCTGATTTTATCCAGTACCTCTGGATCTAGTTGCGATGGATCACCTTCTGGACTCGATTTTTCTGCTTGACTAGGAACTGTTTCCTTATTCATCACTATTTCCCCAAACTTATACGCCAAGGTTAAGTTCTTTTGTGGTCAGCTTCACACTATCTGGAGACTTAATTTCACACAGCAATAAGTAAAAAAAAGCGACGCCGATAGCGTTCGCGTAGCGTCTCGTAGAGAAGCGTTAGCGAGTCTTGCCTGCGCGATCAAGCGTTGTAGGGCGTTGGAGACATGGCCCCTTGTAGACCAAAAATGATTAAATAGCTTCTACTATAAAAAACGTAAATATTCTGTATTCTCCGTTTCACAAATAGGAAATAAGCAGTGTTACCAAAGAAACCCCCGGCGGCCAATGAAACTCAACGCTGGAAATTTGTTCAACTTTTTGGACTGGTGAAGCGTAATCCCCTGATGATTTCGCACTGGGTGATTCGCTGGGTACTTGTGGGGACTGCTGGTGGTCTGTTTGCGGCATTGTACTGGAATGTTCTAGAGTTTTTAACTCACAGACTCCAACGATTTGAGGGTTTTAGCCTCTTGATAGTGATGCCATTAGCCGGGTTATTTATCGGGCTGGTGATTCATTTTTTCGGAAATCCCGGTGAAATTGCCGTGATTGTTGATAATATCCATTTTCGTGGCGGACGCCTGGATGTTCGCAAAAATCCCTCAATGATTCTTGCTTCTCTAATCAGCATATCGGCAGGCGGTAGTGCTGGGCCAGAAGCACCACTGGTACAGGTAACAGGTTCTTTTGGTACTTGGGTTGCCGATCGCTTAAAACTCCAAGGTGAAGACCTCAGAACTATGAGTTTAGCAGCGATGGCGGCTGGCTTTACTGCCTTGTTTGGCGCACCTCTTGGCGGTGCAATGTTTGCCCTAGAGATTTTGCACCATCAGCATATTGTGGAATATTACGAAGCCTTGATGCCAGCCATTGTTTCGAGTTGCGCTAGTTATGTGGTGTTTGCAGCAATCACACACTTGGGAATTGCCCCTACTTGGCATTTTCCCCAGTATCAGTTAGAAAAGATTGATGATTTTGCGATCGCGATCGTGTTTGGAATTATCGGCGCGGTGGCGGGATGGATTTTTATGGGCATTTTTCGGGGCTGCGATTACTTGTTTGCCCGAATTCCCGCCCCCATTTATGTACGCACAACACTAGCAGGGTTGGGACTTGGCAGTTTAGCAGTTTTATTACCTCTGACGCGTTATTTTGGACATGAAGAGTTAGATTCAGTCCTCACTACTAACTTTGGTGCTATTTTTCTCTTAACTCTAGCTTTTGGGAAAATGGCTGCCATTAGCATTACGGTAACGGGTGGGTGGCGTGGTGGATTCATCATTCCCCTATTTTTCACTGGTGCTTGCATCGGTCAAGCAGTAGCAGTCTTAATTCCAGGAATAAACCCTGCCCTTGCCATGATCTGTACAATGGCGGCTATCAATGCAGCCGTAACCCGCACACCTATAAGTACGACTTTGCTACTCTCAAAACTGACTAACTTGAGTCCCTTGACACCAATCCTTTTTGCCAGTTTAATTGGATTTTTTCTTGCCCCTAAAGTTCCTCTAATTGCTTCTCAACTCAAATCCCAGAGAGAAGCTACCGATTAAGCAAGTACCTGAGTTAGCTGTCCAGGCAGAAAAAAGCAATATATGCTAAAATTGTATCAAATTATAGCGATTATTCAAGAGCAATTTAGAATAATTTTGCGCTTTGTTGAGTAAAAAAGCTAAAATCTACGATTTTTGGAGATTTTTAGGTTATGACAACCTCACAGGAGAGGATTATCCCGACAGACTTGCGAAACGAAATGTCGCAGTCTTATCTGGAATACGCCATGAGCGTGATAGTGGGTCGGGCGCTGCCAGATGCCAGGGATGGTCTAAAACCTGTGCATCGTCGCATTCTCTACGCAATGCACGAGCTAGGTCTGCTCCACGATCGCCCCTTTAAGAAATGCGCCCGTGTAGTGGGTGAAGTATTGGGTAAATATCACCCCCACGGCGACACGGCAGTGTATGATGCCTTGGTGCGGATGGCGCAGGATTTTTCCATGCGATCGCCCCTAGTTAACGGGCATGGTAACTTTGGTTCGGTAGACAACGATCCGCCAGCCGCCATGCGGTACACAGAATGCCGCTTGCAAGCTTTAACTAGCGCTGGTCTACTCCACGACATTGAGTATGAAACCGTAGATTTCGCCGATAACTTCGACGGTTCTCAGCAAGAACCCACAGTCTTACCGGCGCGGATTCCGCAGTTGTTGCTCAACGGTTCCTCTGGGATTGCCGTGGGTATGGCCACCAACATTCCGCCGCACAATTTGGGCGAATTGATCGATGCTTTGGTGGCTGTAATCCACAATCCCGAAATCACCGACATCGAATTAATGCAGTATGTCCACGGCCCAGACTTTCCGACTGGGGCGCAAATTTTGGGAACATCTGCCATTCGTGAAGCTTACACCACTGGGCGTGGTTCCATTACCATGCGTGGTGTCGCCAACATAGAAACCGTTGAACAACGGGGACGACCAGATAGAGAAGCAATTATCATCACCGAATTGCCCTATCAAACCAACAAAGCGGCGCTGATTGAAAAAATCGCCGAAATGGTGAACGAAAAGCGGCTAGAGGGCATTGCAGATATCCGCGATGAAAGCGATCGCGACGGGATGCGAGTTGTCATCGAACTCAAGCGTGATGCTTATCCCCGCGTCGTTCTAAATAACCTCTACAAGCAAACGCCACTGCAAGCCAACTTCGGGGCGAATATGCTGGCGTTGGTGAATAGCGAACCCCAGGTACTCACCCTCAAGCAGTTCTTAACTGTCTTCTTGGATTTCCGCATCGAATCCATTGCCAGACGCACCCGTTACGAACTACGGAAAGCTGAAGAACGCGACCATCTTCTCCAAGGATTATTAATTGCCCTGTCTCATTTAGATCCAATTATTGTCTTGATTCGCCATGCGCCCGATGCGCCCACAGCTAAAGGTGAATTAATCACAACTTATGGACTCTCGGAAGTGCAAGCAGATGCGATTTTGCAGATGCAATTGCGGCGGTTGACTGCCTTAGAAGCAGACAAAATTCGTTTGGAACACGAGGAATTACAAGCGAAAATTACCGACTTGCAGGATATTTTGGCACGCCGGGAGAGAGTGCTAGAAATCATTGAAACTGAAGTCACACAACTGAAAACTAACTTCGCCACACCCCGCCGCACGGTGATTTTACCAGGGGAAGGGGAATTAGACGATCGCGACCTCATTGCCAATGAAAAAGCGATAATTCTGCTGACAGAGCAAGGCTACATCAAACGGATGCCAGTCAACACCTTTGAAGCGCAAAGCCGTGCTACCAGAGGTAAAGCCGCAGCCAAGGTAAAAGATGATGATACCATTGAGCATTTCTTAACTTGCTGCGATCACGACAGTATTTTATTCTTTAGTGAGCGTGGTGTCGTTTACTGCCTGAGAGCTTATCAAATTCCAGCGAGTTCGCGTACCAGTCGCGGGACACCAATTGTCCAGATGTTACCGATTCCCAAAGAGGAAAAAATCACCTCGATTGTACCAGTTGACGAGTTTAGCAGCGAAGAATACTTGGTCATGCTCACCAAGGGCGGCAATATCAAGAAAACCGAATTGGCAGCCTTTAGTCACATTCGCGCCAATGGTTTGATTGCCATTTCCTTAGAAGAAGGCGACCAACTGCGCTGGGTACGACGCGCCAGAGTAGAGGATAGCGTAATCATTGGTTCTCGTAACGGGATGGCGATTAACTTCCGGTGCAACCACGAACAACTGCGTCCTTTAAGTAGGGCGACTCGTGGAGTGAAAGCCATGAAACTCAAAAATAAAGATGAACTGGTGGGTATGGATATTCTGCCCGCAGCAATTCTGGAAACTTTGGATGTTGCAGAAGCCGAAGCTGAAGATATCGAAACAATCGAAACAGAAGATATCGAAATTACCGAAGCTAATGAAGAGTCCGCAGAAGTGCCTAGCAGTGGCATTGTTGGCCCTTGGGTGTTGGTAATTACAATGGGAGGATATGGTAAGCGCGTACCCGTTGCTCAGTTCCGACTACAAAATCGTGCTGGTCAGGGTTTAATGGCAACCAAGTTCAAAAACCGCAAAACCAAAGACAAGCTGGCAACCCTACGCATTGTCAACAATGATGATGATGAAATCATGATGGTGACAAATCGCGGTATTATCATCCGTCAAGCGGTAAATGCGATTTCTATCCAATCGCGATCGGCTACTGGAGTCAGAGTGCAGCGTTTAGATGAAGATGACGCTATTACCGGAGTGGCAATAGTTCCACCTGATGCTGCCGATGCAGAAGAAGCAGAGTAAGAAGCAGGGGGAGCATGGGAAGCAGGGGAAGCAGGGGGAGAGGTTTATCTCTTTACTGCCTTACTTGATTGCCTTAGCTAGCGGTATTTTAATGGGGCTAACCGTAGCCCCAGTAGATGCATGGTTCTTGGCTTGGATTGCCATAGTTCCCTTATGGGTGCTAGTTGTCAGTTCAGCCAAACGCAAAAACCAATTTCCCCTTGCTTTCCTCTGGGGTATTGGTTTTCACGGTGTCGCCCTATTTTGGATTACCGGAATTCATCCGATGACATGGTTGGGCGTTCCCTGGTTGCCAAGCTTGGCAATCACGCTTTTTTGTTGGGGATTTATTAGTGTCTTGGGTGGGGTGTTCCTTAGTATTTGGGCGGCTGTAATGGTTCGCCTGGGCGGACAAAAACCGTGGCTACGTGTGCTTATTGGTACAGTCGTCTGGTGCGGCTTAGAGAGTTTATGGAGTGCCGGGCCTTTGTGGTGGAGTTCCCTCGCTTACACTCAAAGCCCACATAATCTCGCAATTGTACATTTGGGTCAACTCTCTGGGCCTAATACTGTGACAGCTGCGATCGTTGCCATTAATGGTTTAATTGCTGAAGGATGGATGAACCGCACAGAGGCAGAGAGAATTTCCTCTGTGTCCTTTGCGCCTTGGCGGTTCGTTAATAAATACTGGATTATCGCCACAGGATTATTAATTACCCTACACCTTATTGGTTTTTTCTTATACAGTCGTCCCATCGCCCAACCCCCAGAAGCAGCGTTAAAAGTGGGGATTGTTCAGGGTAATATTCCGAACCGACTTTTACGAAGTTCTGAAGGGTTCCGTCGCGCTCAAGAAAATTACACCAATGGGTATTTAACTTTAGCAGACCAAGGTGTGGATGCAGTTCTCACCCCAGAAGGAGCCTTACCTATTTTCCAGCGCAACTTGCTGGGAACTGCCTTAGTCGCAGCAGTAAAGGAAAAAGGTGTGGTTGCTTGGATTGGGGCTTTTGGCGAACGAGGAGACAGTTATACAATTAGCTTGTTTACTTTCAACAGCAAAGGTGAAATTGTCAGCCGCTACGATAAGTCCAAACTCGTACCTTTGGGGGAATATATTCCTTTTGAAGGGATTTTAGGCGGGTTAATTCAACGCTTGTCGCCTTTGGAAGCGCACCAAGTACCTGGTTTGGCAAATCAGATATTTGACACTCCTTTTGGTCGGGCGATCGCTAGTATATGTTATGAATCTGCTTTTCCTGAACAATTCCGCCGTCAAGCTGCGGCGGGTGGACAATTTATCCTCAGTTCTTCTAACGATGCCCATTACACTGCATCAATGCCATTCCAGCACCATGCACAGGATATCATGCGAGCAATTGAAACCGATCGATGGTCAGCACGGGCAACGAATACCGGATATTCAGCCTTTGTAGATCCTCACGGTAGAACCTTGTGGATGTCTGGATATAATACTTACGAAACTCATGCTGAAACAATTTATCGGCGACAGACACAAACTTTATATGTGCGTTGGGGTGATTGGTTAACACCTTTGTTGTTGGGATTGAGTGTCTTAGGGTGGTTTGTGCAGCGAGTGGTTAACTAACGCTAATATCAGATCGTAACTACAGTGACATCCACGAGTAATAGTTACCATTTGAGTCTCTAAAAGAGGAGTTGTGGCATGGAAGACATTCAGCAACGCAAGCTTTTATCAGCCCTAAGCCACGGAGCAATATTTTTTAGCTCTACGATTATCTCTATTGGCATACCCATTGCAATTTTGTTAATCAGCAATGACCCGATTATCAAAAGCAATGCCAAAGAATCACTCAATTTTCACATAAATCTTTATATTTATGCAATTATCTTTGCATTGTTGATTGTTGTGGGAATTGGTATTTTGTTATTGATTGTGTTGGGTGTGGTCAGTTTTATTATGCCAATTATTGCCATTATCAATGTTCTGAACCAGCCAAATGTGCCATACCGTTATCCGTTTATTTTCCGATTTGTATAGTTAAAAAGAGTTCTATAGTTGTAGGTTCTATTGAAGAATAGAAAAACCTAATCAGTATCAGAAGTTGGTTTTAGAGAATCAATCAAACCTACACGAGTTAGTGTTTTGTTTTCTAACTGTACTTGATTGCAATGTAGCAAAGCTTTCTTCAAGTGAGACAAAATGTTAGGTAATTATCCATTTTCTCTATTGTAAAAAATTATATTTTGCTAAACGATTACTTATTCATTACACAGTTTGAGCTAATTTACAATTATCCATAAGGCTGAAATTTAAATACAGAATTTCATACCAAATTAAGTTTAAAAAAAAGTGTGTCAGGGGTAATTTACAGACTTTCAAGTGTTTTAATAAAGTTATTACCCAAAGTCTAGTAGAAGCAAAAACATGAAAGGTTTCAGGAAGTTATCCTCAATAGCGCTATTGCTATGTGCCTTTGTGTCTGCGCCATCATTAGCTGAAGCAAAAGATATTTCTTTAAGTAATGCTCGCAATGAACAGAGCGCTGCGCCAGATGCCAACCTAGTTGGAGATAAAACCGGAGAGCTTTTAATTGCTCAACGGCGGCCCGGACGATACCAAATTATTCGACGAAGACAATTTATCCGACGCCAACAGCCTTTTGGAAGATACCAGACTATACGACGACGGCAGCCTTACGGACGATACGAAAATATCCGACGACGGCAGGAGTTCAGAGAACGGCAGATTATCCAACGACGGCAGCCTTACGGACGATACCAGATTATTCGTCCTCGGTATTGGTAACGACTGATGCAACTAACTAATGGTTAGTGGTTGAACCACTAACCACTAACTATCGTTAGGTTCTAATGAGCTGCTACTACCTCTCCTTCAAGGCGAACTAGTCGGTCTGCTAAAAGTTTCTCAAGGTCTTCTAGTGCCTTGGTGAAACCTTTGATCCCCTCATCTAGTTTGTCGGTTGCCATGCGGTCTGCGGCGTGCATCTTGTCATAAGTAGCTTTGTCAATGGATATCTTTTCGATTTCCAAGTTTGCTGCCTTGGCGGGGTCGAGTTTGCGTGGCAGTTCTCCAACTGTTGCTTGCAATTCAGCCAAAAGGGATGGCGAAATAGTTAGCAAATCACTACCTGCAAGTTCAGTAATTTCACCAACGTTACGGAAGCTAGCTCCCATAACTTCGGTTTTATAGCCGAATTTCTTGTAGTAGTTGTAGATTTTGGTGACGGACAAAACTCCTGGATCTTCGGCTGCTGGGTAGCTATCGCGTCCGGTATCTTTTTTGTACCAGTCAAGAATCCGCCCAACGAAGGGAGAAATTAGGGTAATGTCGGCTTCTGCACAGGCGATCGCTTGGTGAAGACCAAACAATAAGGTAAGGTTACAGTGAATACCTTCTTTTTCGAGAATTTCCGCAGCACGAATACCTTCCCAAGTGCTGGCTATTTTAATTAAAACGCGATCGCGGCCAATTCCAGCAGCTTTATACTGAGCAATTAATTCCCGTGCCTTAGTGACGGTAGCTTCGGTATCGTAGGACAAGCGAGCATCCACTTCCGTAGACACCCGACCGGGAATGATTTGCAAAATCTTTAATCCAAAAGCAACTGCCAAACGGTCAAAAGCTAGAGAAACTATCTGTGCTTGGGTAGCTCCGGCTCCAGCATCTTTCTTCGCTTGGAGTAAAGTTTGATCGACAATTCCCTGATATTCTGGCATTTGCGCCGCAGCAGTAATCAGCGAAGGATTGGTGGTAGCGTCTTGGGGCTTGAACTTTTCAATTGCCTGGATATCCCCTGTATCTGCGACTACAACAGTCACTTGTCGCAATTGTTCCAGTAAATTCTTAGACATAAAATACTCCGTGATGAATGTTACAGGATTTACTTATTCCCCAGTTCTTTACACTCTTTACTCTTCCTTCAATTCTGATTCTGGCAATTTTCTTAATTATTGCCCAATTTTCCTTACTATCTTCAGCCACAGCCCTATTCTAAGTGGCTTATGCCGAAATTGGCTGTCCAATGAAATGCACTTTGATTAAACTAGTTGTGCCCGATTTACCAATTGGAACACCAGAGGTAATTACCACCTTATCGCCCTTATTTGCCAAACCCATATCTACAACTGTGTTCACCACATTGGTAAACATCTCTTCAGCATGATGAACTGGTGGGATCAGCAAAGCTTCTACACCCCAAGAAAGCGCTAGTTGACGATAAGCGGTAATGTCAGAGGTGAGGGCAATAATCGGAGAAGTTGGGCGATATTTAGACACCATTCTCGCCGTACTTCCTGATGTAGTGTTACAGAGAATTGCCCGTGAGCCAGTTTCATAAGCAATGCGACATACAGATTCTGCTACAGATTCGGTAACGCTAAGACTGCCTGCTTCATGACACCAAGCATGTTTGCTACCCTCATCTAGAGCCTGTTCTGTCCGCACCGCGATGTTGTGCATCATCTGGACGGCGGCGATCGGATATTGGCCGACAGCTGTTTCACCAGAAAGCATTACCGCATCCGTACCATCTAAGATGGAGTTGGCAACATCAGTTGCTTCGGCGCGGGTGGGATCGGGAGCGCTAATCATCGACTCTAGCATTTGCGTGGCTGTAATCACCGGTTTGCCAGCCCGATTACAACGACGAATAATATCTTTTTGAATTAGAGGTACTTCGTGAATTGGTACTTCTACCCCTAAATCACCACGGGCAATCATAATTGCGTCGGCAACACTCAGAATGGAGTCAAAATTCTCTACTGCTTCTGCTCTTTCGATTTTGGCAATTAAGCGGATGGAAGCACCAGCCGCTTCAATCATCCGCTTGGCGGGTTCTAAGTCTTGTGGCGATCGCACGAAGGACACCGCTACCCAGTCTACGCCCAACTGAATCCCAAAGCGTAGATCCAGTAAGTCTTTTTCGGTGATTGAACTGACAGGTAAAGGAGTTTGGGGTAGATTCACTCCCTTGTGCGTAGAAATTAACCCGCCAATTTTGACTTGTGCGCGAATGCGATCGGCATCGCGATCGGTAACAATCAACTTGACACGACCATCATTAATCAAAATCGGTTCGCCTGGTCGTACCATTGCGAACAAAGTCGGTAATGGTAAAGGTAGTTCGTCAATACTCTCACCCTTTTCTTGCAAAACAAAGGTGACTTCAGTACCAGCTTCTAAATTTAACCCTTCCGGTGGTAAAGTTCCTAAACGGATTTTCGGGCCACACAAGTCTTGCATAATTGCGATCGGCTTTTGCCGCTCAGTGCTAATCTGCCTGAGATTGTGAGCCGTTTGGGCGTGGAATTCATAAGCTCCGTGGGAAAAATT
Organism: Nostoc sp. DedQUE02; assembly: GCF_034531035.1. Classification (NCBI taxonomy): domain Bacteria; kingdom Bacillati; phylum Cyanobacteriota; class Cyanophyceae; order Nostocales; family Nostocaceae; genus Nostoc; species Nostoc sp. DedQUE02. Next base: position 78,133 of record NZ_JAVRBY020000040.1, read on the forward strand.
CAGCCGCGCCACATTCATTCCAGCTTCTACTAAGGCTTGTAGCTTTTCGGGTGCAGATGTAGCCGGCCCAACAGTACAAATGATTTTGGTTCGACGCATAGGGATTAGGGGTTGAGGAGTAACCTGCAAATTTGGATAGTGTGAGCATAGGCGTAGCCCAATACTGCTCGGGTTTTGGATTTTTAACTCGGAGTTGGGTTTGGGGAAAAGGTTAAAGGGTAAAGGTTAAAGGT
>NZ_JAVRBY020000041.1:0-69158 GCF_034531035.1 Nostoc sp. DedQUE02
GTAGAGGGGTTCGGCTTCGCTGTACCGCCCTTGACTATAGTAGAGTAAAGCTAAATTGTTCAAGCTACTAGCGACATCGGGATGGTCGCCATCAAACAGGCGCTTTGTCATTGCCAGGGCATCGCTGTAGAGGGGTTCGGCTTCGCTGTACCGCCCTTGACTACGATAGAGTTCTGCTAAATTGTTCAAGCTACTAGCGACATTGGGATGGTCGCTATCAAACAGGCGCTTTGTCATTGCCAGGGCATCGCTGTAGAGGGGTTCGGCTTCGCTGTACCGCCCTTGACTATAGTAGAGTAAAGCTAAATTGTTCAAGCTACTAGCGACATTGGGATGGTCGCCATCAAACAGAACTTTGCAAACATTTACGCATTCTTCATACCAAGGTTCTGCTAATTTATATAATCCTTGTCCCTCGTAAAACCTTCCTGTTCCCAGAAATACCCAAATTACTTGATCGTTTGGGATTGATTCTAGAGAAATTATTTGTGTCTCTTTTGCTTGCTTGTCGATTTCTGCAATTAAACGTTGTGCTAAGTCCTCAAGATGGGAAACAAAATAACTGAAAAATCCAATTTGCTCAGAAGTTGGTGAATTGCGAAGCCTTTGGGCTTTAACTATCATGGCAGTGGCGAAGGTTGTTTCTAAAACTGATTTAGTTTCGCCAGCATCGGCTAACTGTTCTTGCAAAAACCACCGCACTAGGGCATGAATTTTATAACATCTTTCTCTTTCTTCTACCTGTTGCAGCAAGTTACGCCCGTAGAGTTGCTTTTTAGCTTCATTTAATTCATCTTCTGACCAAGTTAGCTGTCTTTCTTCCTGATTTTCTGCTTCTTCTCCACCTGTCGCTACCCAAATAACCAAATCCCAAAGAATCAATGCAGGAGAAAATAAACTCAACAATTTTCCTAGTTGTTGCGCCAATGGGTCGAGTTCTGACCAAGTTAAAGCAAAGGCGGCTTTGACTCCCAGTTGAGTTAAGTTGAGAGTTTCCCGGTCTTGTAAAGCTGCTTCTGCTAATTTACGTTCTTGCAATCGCCCAAACATCATATCTAAAGATATTTCCGGGTCGCTTAGTAAATAACCTCCAACTAACTCTATGCCCAAAGGCAAATATTCTAGACATTCACATATTGCGGTTGCGGCTTGTGGCTGGCTTTGAACTCGCCGATCTTTTTCCCCCAAAAGTCGTTTTAACAGTTCTAAGGCTTTACCTGGTTCTTTTTGGGGCGAGAGAACATCTAAAGAAATTTCTTGAATAAAATTTGGGTCTAAATTTCGCAGTCGAGTAGTAATTAAGACTCGGAAGCGGTTATCCTTGGGAACGACTTCGCGGAGGTTAGTTAGGTCGGTTACATCATCAAAGACGATTAAAATCGGCAAGACGGAGTTAGGATATTTAGACCAATACCAAGCGACTTGTTCTTTAAGGCTTAAAAATCTTCCTGCTAACTCTTGGGGAATCTCAAAACCGAACTGCAACCGGAAAAACTCTAAAACTTCGGCGGCGAGATTGGTTTCTCTGTCGTTAAACCAGGCAATGCCGCCATAATCTTGTTGATATCGTCTGGCGTATTGGGTGGCTAATTCAGTTTTGCCTACGCCTCCCATTCCCGCTATTGCTACATAGTCTTTGCGCTGCAAATTTTCATGCAGCGTTGCCAATTCCGTTTCTCGCCCGACGAAATTGACGGAACCACCAGGAATAGATTTTGTAGGAGTTAGCTGTTTCTGCCCTTCAATAATTTGAGTCCCAATATTAACTTGAGAACCAGGGGCGGCGAAAGCGCCAACTTTGTCGGCAAACTTCCCGGAGTCTTCAGGCATAGATAGTAAAGTTAAATGCCGTTACACTTAAATTTTGCATCAGTTGCAACACCCGCCTCAGAATGAATTCTAAGGCTAATAGCTAAAGTCTTCTAAAGAAGACTAAGAAAAAAATTTTTAGTCCACTTGAGTGGACTTTAGCTATTAGCCCGGAAATTTATTTCTGGGTGGGCTGGCGGATTAATTGAGAATCATGTTTAATTTTTAGATTAAAAAGACATATTTTCAATATTACCTGTCCCACCTGGCATAACAACCTGACCAATTTTATCTGCCAATTTCTCTAGGTTAGGCATAGCCAGAATTTCAGCCAATTTAGGATTTGGTTCTGCTTTAGCTGCATCTGCCAATTCTTGCATAGCTTGAGCCACTTCTGGATTAGCTTTAGCAGCCGATTGCACCTCTAATACAGCCTTGCCATAATCGAGTGGTTGTTCTGGTGCTTTCTCTATAGCAACTACAGTCTGGGGAGATTGTTTTTTCAGGGTGACGAGAAACTTGCCAGTCTTATCCACTAAAGTTTCTGTCACCTTTTCGGTTGTTTTTTCTAAGGCTTTGGTAGCTATTATAGTGCCAACAGCGATCGCCGCAGTTTCAAGTATCATAATCCTGCCTTGACTATGTGCATCCTATTTACTTATTAACACACTGCTTTTGTTCTAAATTCCGCAACTAACTTAAAAAACCCATATTCTACTCAGCGTTACAAATTTTGCATAGTTCAGCATTACTTTCTCAATATATTGCGTGTGATATCTAAGCTTTTTGCATTGAAACCAATTGCCGTTACTAAAAATCACCACTAACATCGCGCTTTAAGTTACTAAAATAACGAGTTTAGTTACCACCACTACGATTTTCGTTACAAATATCATAATTTTAGTGGATATTGCTGAGTCTATCGTTACATTAAACACCAAGTTTGTGGATTTTACTCAACCAAAATTAAGCTGAAGTAAGGCAAGCTAGCTTTAGAACACAATAAAAAGAGCATAATTATGCCTCGTCAAAAGCGTACATATCGCGTTCTAGAAAAAGCTGAATTGAGAATGTCAGGACTCAAAGCAATTGATCCGAGTATGGATTTTGGGGACAATCGCAACTTGCAAAATATCACACAAATAATTCAGCAGTATCGTAGCAAAATAGAAGCTTATAATACTACTTTAGCTGTGATTGACTCTTACAAAAATGAGATGAAAGAGTTAGAAACAACTTTGAGCGACTTGACAGAAAAAATGCTCCTTGGAGTTGCTTTTAAATACGGCAAAGACAGCCATGAATATCAAATGGCGGGTGGTGTTCGCAAAAGCGATCGCATCCGCAAAAGCACAGCGACACGCTTGAGAGCAACTTCAGAAGAAGCAGCCATTAAGACTGATAAAACTGCATAAAAAGCGCCTTTTTATTCAATTTTTGGGCTACTAAAACACAGCCTGTAGCAATAATTTAGGCATGAATAGGAGTTATGCAAAGTGGAATAAAAAGTGCTAATCGCTATCATGCTTGAATTTTGCATCATTTTGTTGTTTAGAACAAGAATAAAAGTAAAAGTTGGATGATTTGTTTACTTGGTAGTTTATTTTAGTCAACAGAAAGCTTACGTAACTCTATTGATGCAACCAAAAGTAAATTCGGTAAATTTCGTGAGGTTTAACAGAGAGAAACTAACTAAAATACCTTTAAATAGGCTCGATGTCTGTTAAACAAACAACTTTGCACAGACTAATCAATTGTTAATAGGACTCATATTTGATTTCTGAAAAACTTCAGTACAACTCAAAGAGGTTCCTTGACTATTGCCTAATGCCTATTACTTAATGCCTAATACCTATTGCCTATTGCCTATTCCCTATTCCCTATTCCCTATTCCCTCCTACACCACCCTGCACGAACATAAATCAAATAACATTCCTCTATAAGTAATTTATCTGCAATGAACAACTTGAATAACCAAAAACTAAAATTCAAATTTAATCAGTTGCGTTTATTGCCATACATAGCAATTGGTTCTCTAATATTTTATTTCACTTCTAACCTAGATATTAACTACATAGTCAAAGGATATTTAGTATTAATGGAATCTCAGCTATGTATCATCATTTTTTATTTGATGTCGGAAAAAATCACTAGTAAAACAGATAAATAATTAGGAAACTTAAACAATGGCTTGTATTGTATGCCAATAGATATTTATTAAAGTTAATTAAATAAGGAAGTACCATGAGGACTAAATCTACAGCAATTCTGCTTTGCTTTTTTGGCGGATGGTTGGGAATTCACAAATTTTATTTAGGACAAAATGTCGCAGGTATTTTGTATTTATTGTTTTTCTGGACTTGTATACCATCTTTAATAGCCTTTGTTGAGTTCTTTGTGCTAGTTTTAATGTCAGACACCGAATTCAATACAAAATATAACCAGAATATGGTCAGCGCAGGTGGAGCAGTATCTGCTAAAGATGCAACCAGTGCGCTAGCTGATTTAAAAACTCTTTTTGATTCTGGGATTATTACCGCAGAAGAGTATGAAGAAAAACGGCAAAACCTTCTGAAATCTTTGTAAATCCAAATTATCATTTGATTTACCGTGTCACAATCTAAATCTTGGTTTCAACAAACTCCTGCTTGGGTGTGGTTATCATTAATTCCAACATTAGGGGGATTTGCTATTGTATATGCAGGTTACAAATCCAAAACTAATACTTGGATTGGAATAGGAATTAGCATATCTACTTTAGCTCTGGCTTTCTCTGCAAATAGTTTAGCCTTTCCGATCTGGATGGCTCAAATTGGTGTTGCTTTCTACCTCAAAAAATCTTATTTAATCAAAATATATCCCAAAAATTTACCAGTTCCTGAAGAACAAGAGCTAGCAAAGTTAGTTGCTAGCACTCGTGATAAAATAGATATTAATGAATGCTCTAAACATGAACTAGTTAATTATTTAGGGCTACCGATAGTTTATGCAAATAATATCGAATCTTTGATGAATGAGGGATATGTTTTCACTCATGTAGAAGAGTTAATAGAAATAGCCGGAATTCCTGAAAAGCAGGTAGCTCGAATTACACCACTGATTACTTTTAGCTACAACTACAAAAAAGAAGCTGATTTTTCTTGGAAACGATTAAACACATATTCAACTCCAGAATTGATTGCTTGTGGACTGGATGGAGCGATCGCAGAACAAATTGTTACAGAAAGGCAGCAACGAGGTGAGTATAAATCCTTGATTGAGGTGAAGCAGCGCACTGGATTACCTTTTACTACTTATCGCCACATAGCTTAAAGATCATCCTGATTTAAAGAGATAATATCGTGTCCGGTTAAAGACTTATTATTAAGATGGCAGGGGGCAGGGGGCAGGGGAGCAGGGGAGCAGGGGAGCAGAGGAGAGTTCAATGTGCCTTGTTCAATCCCCTCTGCCCCTCTGCCCAATATCCCCTCATTGTGAGAAATGCGGGCTATGCCTGTTTCAACCCAATTGTCTAGCCTTTTTCCAAGGAAGCTTTACCGTAAATCGGCTGCCTTTTCCTAACTGACTTTCGGCATGAACAGTTCCTCCGTGCAACTCGACAATTTTTTGTACCATCACTAATCCCAAACCAGTACCTGTAGAACGATTGGTAGATGAATTTTCAACCTGCACAAAAGGTTGAAATAATTTGAAAAGGTCATCGGAAAGCATACCAATACCCGTATCTACGACGCTGAAAAAGATATATTCATTTGTAGAATTTGGCTGGACTTCAATCCAAACTTCGCCTCCTTCTCTAGTAAACTTGATGGCGTTAGTCAACAAGTTGATAAATACTTGGCGGATGCGACTTTCATCTACTTCGATGGGTTCGAGTTCTTCAGGTATTTCTGCCCTCAACCGGATATTTTTCTGGAAGGCTAGATGTTTGACAAAATTCAGGCTGGAGTCACATAATTCCTGAATTGAAGTAGTAGTTAATTGCAGTTCTATTTTGCTAGATTCGGTGTTGGTAAGGTCAAGGATCTGGTTAATCAATTCTAGTAAGTTTTTACCGCTAGATTCGACCAGATTTAGAGACTGGTGCTGTTCTTCACTCACAGGGCCGTACACTTCATCTTGGAGTGCTTCTGTGATTTCCAAAATTGAGTTTAAGGGAGTTCTCAGATCGTGGTTGATGTTTTCTAAAAAGGTGCTTTTAGCGCGATTTGCCACTTCCGCAGCTTCTTTCGCCTCACGCAGAGCAGATTCTGCACGTTTGCGATCGCATACTTCTAAAGTCAGGGCGACAAATTCCGCAATTGCACTAACGAAGTTTTGCTCACTCAGTTCCCATGTTCGGGAGGTGTCTATCTGCTCATATAATACTGTTCCCACCATTTCGCCCCCAACCCAAACAGAACTATCTATCAGGGATACAATGTTATTTGGTTCTAGAAATTCATCCCATAATTCTTGTACTCGTGAATCGGTGCGAGTGTCGGTGACGACGATGGTACTCAAAGCTGCCAAGGTTTTAAAGTAGCTTAAATAATTTAGAAAGTTGCGTTCTAAACCTGCCGAATGTTTTTGCTTGCTACGTTCATAAAGACTTATACATTTTAGTTTGGTGCGTTGGCGCAGCCCGTCGTAGGCATCGTTATTAAATAACCACACGCCAACTCGCTCTACTTCTAAGGCATTTGCTGCTTTTTCTGTAATAACTTTAAATGCTGTTTCCTGATTTCCTTCAAAAAGCGCTTTGTGATTTGCCAGTTCTGCCAGTACTCGATGATGCTGGCGCAGTTTTTGCTCACTGTTGACGCGTTCTTGAATCTCTTGCTGTAATTCTTGAGTTCTCTGTTTAACTTGCAATTCTAACTCTTGATTTTTGGTAGTCAGCGCAGTAAAAGTTTTGCGTAACTGCTGCGCCATTTCGTTGAAAGATTTATTCAGTATCTCTATTTCTTTAATACCCTGTACTTTTACCACTGAGTCTTCGCCATTGGTAAAATCGGTTAAATCTTTTGCCGCCGTGCTGAAGGACAAAATTGGCTGAGTTATCCAACGGGCGATGATAATTCCTAGTATAATAGCTAGTCCCAATGCTCCCAGACAGAGAAAAATTGTAGTTTGAGTATTGCGATTAATTTGTCCCATAAAGTCTGCTTCTGGGACAGCTACTACTATTAACCAACTGATATTTGGTTTGCCTTCTAATGGTCTAACTTCTAAAAATTGTCGTTTGCCATCAAAGGAGAAATCTAGTTGCTGTAAACTTTGAATCTGGTCAAAGTTACTAAATTTAGTTGCTAAATATTTAGCGGTTGCTTGAGTCAAAGAATTACTACTTTGGGAAGCTGCTAACCTAATGGGTTTACCATTTTGTAAACGGAATGGTTCGTCGGTGGTGGAAGTTGCTACTAATAGCCCCGATCGCTCGATAAGAAAAACTTGCCCAGACTTACCAACTTTGATGTTTTGTAGTAAATCCTCAATTTTTGATAAGTGAATGAGAGTGCTGTTGACTCCGAGTAATTCACCTTGGGGGTTATAGATAGGAAGAGAAGCACTAATCTGGAGTGTTGGTTCAGTGCGGGGTGTAAAAATCTGACTAAAGCTGAAGTTCTTGGCGGTAACTGCTGTTTGATAATCAAGAAGCGATCGCGCATCATAGTTTTTGATCACCTCTGGTAGTTGAGTACGTTGACCTTGAGAATCAATTTTATAGGTGTAAAGGTCGTACCCAGTTGACTTATCGGCTTTTTTGAGTAAGAATTGGCGATCGTCGAGCTTTTCTACCGTTAAGTGTTCTTGCTGTTCATTGCTTGCAGTTATTGCCAACACATCAGGAAAAATCTTTAACTGCTCTATTAAGTATGGCTCCCAGGTTGCAAGATTTTCCATCTTCAGCAACCCCATGTTAATGATATTTTGATTACCGCGTAGTACCTGACGCGGGGTTGACAGATAAGTTTGTAAATTTTGCTCTACTCGATTAGCAACTTCATAACGCAATTCGCTAGTTATCTCATTAACTGCTTTTTGCCCATTATGGATTGATAAGTATGCAGTCAATCCCACAGCTAGCAGGATTTGTAGCATAAACAACGCTACCAAGATGCAACTTAGAGGTACGCCTTTAAATAGGGAAAAAACATTACCTTGCCCAGTATTTTTGTTCATTTGCCCACTCCTTCTACTACCCCTTCCTCTACTGTAGTACTGAGTACAACACCTGGAGTTGCTTGTCCTGTGGGCTTATGCATAGTTTGTACTCGGTCGGGTCAAGTGCCAATATACCACTTCTGGTAAAAGAACAAAACGTTAGTTAACTGTACTTTTAGATTTCACCAGCCAAATATTGCGATCTTGACAAAAATAATTTTGCCTTAACTTGTCACCTATGGATAGTGGGAAATAAATTTATCAAAAATCTTTAGTAAATATTTTCTCCAGAGTGATAGTGTTGCATCACTATCACAAAAAACTAAAGTTATTCCACTTATTTGTAAAGCTGCACATTATTTTCACCTTTACGAGTTCAAAGAGGTGACGCAGACAGGAGCGTTATTTTTATGCATCCTCCTAAAGAATTAGTATTAGTTTAAAAGCTTAATTTAATCTCATGAAAATTATAAATATTTTACTTGTTTAGCTATTTATTTAAAACTCGTAGCGTAACACACTAAAACTTAGAGAAACAGTGCGTTAGGCTGGCGTTAATGCATTTGCATAAAACAGCAATTTACACGGTAAACTTGTGTCTGATTTAGCGCTACATAATTATCTCCCTCGCGTTCCCGATGCAGCATTGCAAGAATACATAGAATGGTGTGTTTTAGAGCAAGCTCAAGCCGCAGAATGTAAGTTTACTCCTGATAGAAGTAAGTTAGATAACTTGCCACCAGAAGACTACGTTCCTAAACTTGTCGAGCAGTTCATGAAAGTTAAACCAGACCCCATTAAAGCCGGTTTGGTAGCTGCGATCGCAGGCAAAGAAGCAGACCAACATGCTTTATCTGGTTTAGCGATCGCTGCTGATTTTGTATCTCTTTATGTCAAGTACTTAATTCCTAAAGAAGGAAGTACTAAAGAACAGGCTGAAGAGATATTAACTAAAGTGTCACAAGATCAGTATGATAAACTGACTGAAGTTGCCAAGAAACATGGTGTAGCTTTATAGTTTCCTGCTGATAAGTTACTTCTTCAGAGGCTTTGTCTATACTATTAGCCAAAGCCTTTTGTGTAACCCTGCATTTTGCAGATTATGATAACAACTTAAAGTAATCGCAGTGTCTTGAACGAACAAGCTCAAAGTCACGACAATTTAGTGTCAAAAATTTCATAATTATGTTTGCATGAGACAAACATAATTTCTGATTTTATTGCTGTCAATCTCATCCGATGAATAATTGATTGCTGTTCTTTCAAAGCCAACTGAAAATAAATTATTTTAGATAGCGATAAATTTATCTTCATCCATACTATTATGAAGCAGCAATAAAGTATATATTAAGTCAATATAAAAGATTGATTAACTGTCTTAACTGTCTTAACTGTCCTTGCATCTTGAATAGCGATCGCTAGATGATACGAACACGGTTTTTAAAAAAGCCAAACTAATCAACCAAATCATTTCTAGTTTAAGATAGAGGTTAACATTATGATGCTAGGTGGACTTCTTCCGCCGATCGGTTTGGAGATCCCGATCAGTGGCTACGGGGTAAACATACCGCTGAAAGTGGATGTCTTAGGGGTCATTCCGCTGGACTTTAGGGGAGGGATCAAAATGCGAGTAGAGGCCAACCTCGCAAGTGGTCTCGGTGGCGTTAAGCTAAAGGTGATCGGCCTCGAGTTCTCGGCTGATAGTCCTGTGCTCGGCAAGGTTACCATCAGTCAGAACGATATCGACGAGACGCCGCTCAGCCTGCTCGAAGTTACCAAGAATATGCCGCCGACTTTTCGGCAGACTATGTTTCTGGATTTAAATCTGACAATCGAGAAGCCACCAGGCGGCGGTCCGCCCCTTGTGCTGTCGAACACTAAGACGGCTACACTGCTCAACGACAACCTTACGGTGTTTCCGCCGCAAGGTGCCGTTTACCAGTTACAGCAACCAGTAGACTTCGCGCCAGTCGGAGCGCCGAACCAGGTCGTTGCTCAGCTTCTCCAGTTCCCCGTCACGTTGTCGCACAACCCGTAACAAGCCGGACTGGGGGCTGTCATTGTAGAGTGAACTACCTACATCCACCGCGATCGCGGTGGATGTAAGGTTCTGGAATTCCTGATTAGTCATCTATCTCTAAATTTTCATTTATCTCTATTCCAGCAATACAACGCGATCGTCAAACTTAGCCCCCAGTTTGCGATCGATAGACTAAGCGAATAAAATTTATCCCATGCTCACTATTATTGGTTGCGGCAATCTCAATCGCAATGACGACGCAGTAGGCGTAATCATTGCCCAACGCTTACAAAAATATCTAGCCCAAAACCCTCATCCTCATGTGCAAGTATATGACTGTGGCACCGCAGGGATGGAAGTAATGTTTCAAGCTAGAGGTAGTAAACAATTAGTAATTATTGATGCAAGTTCAACTGGTTCTGAGCCAGGTGCTGTGTTTAAAGTTCCAGGAAAAGAACTGGAAGCAATGCCCGAACCTAGTTATAACTTGCACGATTTTCGTTGGGATAATGCTTTAGCCGCCGGACGGAAAATCTTTCAAAATGATTTTCCTGAAGATGTGACAGTTTATTTAATTGAGGCGGCAAATCTTGGTTTGGGACTAGAGTTAAGTCCTGTTGTCAAACATTCTGCTGATTTAGTTTTTGAAGAGGTAGCTGCACTTATCAGCCAGAATATCAACTTTTAATTAACAATCCAAAATCGAATCAAGCCCAATCCCGATAAACAGAAAGTTCATCTACCCTCATTTCAAAAGGTACGCCTTGACTCTCCGGCGGACAAACACGGATTTTCGCACTGTTAACAATTCCGTATAGCAATGTCCCCATTGGCACGATTTTTTGCAGAACACGCCAATTAGTAACTTGATCGGGACATTCAATTACCAATGTTAGAGCATTGGCATGGGTTGTGACATACCACCGACAAGTAGATAGAAGATTTTGAATTGTGCGATCGCAAGCGTCATAAAAGTATCTGCTAATAGAATACTCTAATTGTTGCCGCAGTATAATATCCGCAGATGTCGGTTGTATAGGATGTGAATCATCACCATTTAAGTAATACATTTTTCTAGTCATCTCTGTTTCGGTTCCTGCTTATATTCCAATCACCATTCCATAAAGTACATCTTTATTTGTTTCTAATAATTCTTGGGTTTCGTCATCATAATAAGCACCAATTCCACTACAGTGAATTCCCAAATAATTACTAGTTAAATAAAGTCTTTGTCCGAGAAAACCAGCTATTTGCATAGCAGTTTGATAATTTAAATAATCTGACACAAAAAATAAAGTTACAGCGCTATCTCTAGCAATAGCCTGATTAATACATAAGTAACCTGTCTTTTCACTAAAATTACCCGTTTTAACCAGATGTGTACCTCTATATAACCCAGATGTCATTCCTTCTACTCGATGCACCACTGAGTAAATTTCTATTTCCTCATAGTTTTCTGTCGGTATTGACTGTTGAAGTTGTTGCACTACATATAAATAATCTTCTTGAGAAATAGCCTCTTTCCGGAAACGTCTAATAGAACGTCTATGCCAAACAGTTTGGTAAAATTTATCCCGATCGAAATCAAATTGAGGATACTCTAATTTTTGCTGACGACTCTTTTCTAGAGCAGTTGCTTGATAGGCATCTTCAATAAATTGATTGGATTCAAAATAATCAGTACCAGAGACAAAAGGAACTTTCAGCCTTAAGCGTCTGATTTTCTTGTCTTGTACTTCTCCTGACACCGCACAAGCAGTGATAAACTCTTTATTCTCAAATCCCAAATCCGAATTAAGAGTGAGTTTATCAAAGTCAAAAACTAGTTGTATATCTCGGTTGTAGAGAAAAGCTGAAGCGGTGACTGCACCTAAATGGTGTCCGCTATCTAAGAAGCAATATCTTATGCTTCTATTTTGATATTTCCAGCTAGACCTATAATAAACACAACTGATTAAAAAGATGAATCCGTTGATACTTTTATCCGGTATAATATAATTCTCTAATCCATCATCAATTAATTCATAGATGAGAGTTAGACAATTATTCTCAACTTCTAGATGGTATATACCATTTATTATTCCCTCAATGCCGCGAACCTGTACGTAAACTTCCGTAGGATACAGAGCGCCTGCTGATGGATTTACTCGCAGTTTTAATGGGCCATCTTTATATACTTTTTCTAGTGTTATCGCACTGGTTAATGAGATAAAAGCATGTACAGGATTATTGAGATTTAATTTCACTCTCCGATAAAACTTAGGATAAACTTTAAATGAAGATGGCTGTGTTGAAGCATCTACATAATTGGGATCGAGTTGTACCGATAAGTAAGAATGCTTGGTAGCGTCATGATAAGCTTTGCCCGATATCTGACTTGATGGCATTTTTAAGTATCCTTAAAACTTCTACGTTGCTAGCAAAATCTATTGCTTTATAATCGTCTAAATTTTTTAAATATAAATTAGGATCGTGTTGTAAAAGTAACTTGACAACTTCTGTTTTTCCGGCTGATGCTGCGTACATTAAAACAGTTGCACCGTTATCATTTTGGTTGTTAATGTCAATGTTATGAGCCAACAGTAAATTAATTAAATCGTAGTAATTACCAAAACAAGCAAACCACAAAGCATTGTTGCGATCGCTATTTCGAGCATTGATATCTGCACCAGCATCAATTAGTTCTTTGACGACTGTATAAACTCCTTCTCTTGTCGCTTTCATCAAAGCTGTATCGCCATTTTCACCCGGCTGATTTAAATCATTAAGATTGTAGCCTTTTGCTATTAACCATTGAGTTGTTACTTCACTCAAACTTTGACTGTTGGTTCGATTCATAATTACTCCTAATTTAACTTTTTTAATAATATAAATTTGCTTCACAAATAGAATGGTGAGCAATGCTCACCATTTTTGCCAAAATGCTATTTAAATCCTTTTAACTTACATATATGCTATCAATTTTATAAGTTTAAATTATGAATTATTTCTAAAGAACAGCGAACATTCTTGTTAAAAAAGCTGGAAAAATAATAGAAAAGCAGTAATTTTTACAGTTTTCTTTTATAAAATAGATTAATAGCAGATATAAGTGGATTTAGATCCCCGACTTCTTCAATAAGTCGAGGATCTGCACTTGAGTAGTAAGTGTGTATAGTTTTAAATTTATTGGCAATGATAAGAATATAAAATCTTGTCTACATCTTCGATAGTAAGATTTTGTTTGTCAGCTAAAGTTTTTAGCATATTGGTAATATCTTTAAGCTGGGATAAATTAAAGGAAAGTCCTAATTCATTAGCTCGGTGATTAACCGCCTGTTTTCCAGCCAATTTATGATTGATTAAAATTGAGCGCGTTACACCAAAACTCCTGGGATTAATAGCTTCATAAGTCTCAGAGTTATTAAGCATAGCCTTGGTATGAATCCCAGCTTTATGACTAAAAGCACTCTCACCAAAAACACAGTGGTTAAAAGGAATAGAAATTCCAACTTTTCTCGCAACTAATTCATGCAAGTAACCAAGTCGATCTAAGCGATATTTCGACTTAATCTGTTCTGGATTTGTGGCATATAACCTAGCGATGAATCCAGCTAGTGAGGTAATACCATTACGCTCACCAATTCCCAGAACACAAGTGTCAATATGAGTTGCTCCCGCTTCCAGTGCTGTATAACTGTTAGCATTTGCACATTCTGTATCATTATGACCGTGAAATTCAATATCTAAATTAGTGAACTGGCGCAAAGTCTTCACTAATTCAAATACTTGCATTGGCGTAATAATTCCTACTGTATCGGCAATTCCTATACGTTTGACAATTCCTAATTTTTCAATCTCGGAATAAATTGTGATTAAATCTTTTATAGAAGTACGTGACGAATCTTCAGCCGAAAACCGTAACTCAATATCAGGTGCTTGCTGATGAATAAAAGTTAAAACTTCAGATGCTAAATCAATAATTTGATTAATATTTTTACCATGACTGAACTGACGCATCAAAGAAGAACTACCAATAGTTAAATTAATCCCAGCTACGCCTGTTGCTAAAGCAACTTTAGCATCTTCTAAGTGACAGCGAATGTGAGTTAATATTTTGGATGGCAAGCCTAACTGAGCCAATCTTTCACAGTCTTGTCTAGACTGAGGTGAAGCAATTGGTGAGGTTAACTCTATATATTCCACTCCAAATGCAGCAAGGGCTTCAGCAATTTCGACTTTATCATCTGAAGAAAAATTGGCTTTGACGAATTGTTCACCTTCACGGAGAGTACTTTCTACAATTGCAAATTCAGATAGCGACATTGAGCAATCCCTATAGTAATTCTGACTAAGGATATTCACTTATCAGTTTTTATATTAGCAGATTTGCATAATCGAGAAATAATTGCTTTGGCTGATTCTTGAGGACTGACTATAGTATCAATTATAAGAGAGCGATCGCTCGTATCCATCGCTTCTAAAATCTGTTTCGTCAAAACTGAATCATAGTTCTGACTTTCTTCGACAAATATTTTTAGTTTGTCCCGCAATTCTACACCTGTGACAACTTGTTTACCTACAAGTTCTAAGATTTCTTGTTCTTCTTTAGGAGTAAAATAAGCAGAAGCTTCTGGTACGCCCAAACTAGCAAAGTTTGTCAGTGCTTCTGGAAGAGCTTGCCTATTATCATCTAACTCTTGATTAGCAATCCAATCGAAAGAATCATGACGTTTTAAAAGTCTTTCCAAACGTACTGTATTTGGTGCAGTCAACATGACAAATTTAGCATTTTTTAAAGCTTTAGCTGCATAGTGAATCTCATTTTCACCACGTAAACTATCGAAAACTAACATAGAGTTGACTTGTTGTGGATTAATATGTAGCGAAGCTAAAATGTGACCCATTCCACCGGGAAAGTATTCTCGATAAAGGCGAGTATAAGTTAGGCGTTTAATCCGGCAATGGGGTTGCATGAGTTTCTCTTGCATTTTTAACATTGGCGCAATTATTAAGCGTTCGGTTAAAATACGACGATTAGGTAAAAGTGTAAAATCCAAGCCTTCTTCAGCCAAAGCTTTTGCGATCGTGCTTTTTCCCATGCCCGTCATACCTACTATGATTAGCAAAGGAAAACTTGTTATTGGCAACCAGTCTTTAGGAACAGGAAATCCTACACCTACACCTGGACTTAAGTGTTCAAAAAATAGATTTTGCCTTGTTGTATTAACTCGATTCTGCACAATATGAGCCTCTTTTTAAACTAGTTATTATAGAGATGCAATCATACTAATACCTCAGTATTTACACATAAGAAAATAGCTATCTTAAGTTGATGATAATATACATCAATAGTTATTTTTTTAAATTTTTTATTTTACTTTTTGGAGCAAATGACCATCCCACTTATTCGCGTAATGCTTCTCAAACAAATAAGGTTATTTAAAAGTTATTAAGATATCTTAATAAAAGCTATTTTTAAAATCAAAACTTGCTAACTTACTAAAGTATAAATAGTTCAAATTAGTGGATTAAAAACATGGAAATTAGCGCTCGTAATTCTCTGAAGGGTACTGTCAAAAAAGTTGTACATGGTTCAGTTAATACTGAGATAACTTTAGAACTAGCGCCAGGAGTAGAGTTAGTGTCAATCATCACAAAATCATCAGCAGAAAAGCTATCACTTGCAGAAGGTAAGCAAGCTTATGCTGTGATTAAATCATCAGATGTGATAGTTGCTGTTGATTAAAAAATAGAGTAGGCTTCCTTTGTAAGCCACTCTATTTTTTTATATAAAATTGCATTTATTTATACAATTAGATAACATAAATTGCTCGAATACTTTATAAATATAGGACAAAATCTATGTTATCAAGATTGAGGATAAAAGAGAAAAAATCTTGTTACAACCTGATATGAGTTCCTCTTATTATTTTTATTAAGACAATTTTTTTTAAGATTGCTTTATTTTGAGTTTTAGAAAAAGTTACGATTCGCCGCTCTCGATTCTCAATAATTCTAATGAACAGGCAATAATACTAAAACAGGTAAATATTTTAATGATAAATTAGGAATTGTGAAAGGAGGAAGGAAGTATATTTTCATCCTTCATCCTTCATTTTTTATTTGGTTGCTGCCTTTCGCAACCAAAGTAATAATTTAGACCAGATATGCTTCTTGATGTGTTTTAATTGTGCAATTAGAACGAGGATAAGTTACACAAAGTAGAGCGTATCCTTTAGAAACCTGATCGTCATCTAAAAAGTTTTGATCGTCTTGATTAACTTCACCTTCGACAACTTTACCAACACAGCTAGAGCAAGAGCCTGCATGACATGAAAAGGGCAACTCAATACCATTTTCTTCTGCTGCTTCTAAGATGGTGGTTTCTTCGTCAACTTCAATTGTGGTGTCGATGTCTTCTTTTTTGTTGATTAATCTAACTTGGTAGGAAGCCATTTTCAGATTCTCCTCAAACGTTATACAGTTGGTCTAATTTCCGAATTTTTTGAGCAACCTATCCTACTTTTTGCTTCCCTTCTTCTGACAGAGATGCTAAGTTTAGTTAGCTTTTTCATAGAGATAAGGGGTGCAAAGCGAACTAGAAGCTACCTCAAGAGCATTGAAACTCTGCGGAGTGCGTTTATGAGAAGTCTCTACAATTGACTTAGCACTAACGAAATGATGTTAGCTGCAAGGTACACCAGTAGGCGTACAGTCACCTGCTTTAAAAGACTTTCCACAACCGCAGGTATCAGTTGCATTAGGGTTGATGAATTTAAAACCGCTTTCCATCACTCCCTCAACAAAGTCAACGATAACTCCGTCTAATAAGGGCGCACTTTTAGCATCAACGTAAACCAGCACTTTGCCTTGCTGACTTACTAAATCATCTGGTTGGGGCTTGCTGGTGATATCGATCGCATATTCATAGCCACTGCAACCACCATCTTTTACAGAGATGCGGACACCTTTAGTTGCGCCATCAGCGTCGGGTGCGGAACCTTTAAGGAATGCCCGCAGATGAAATTCTGCTTTTTCTGATAAAATAACGGCCATTAGTTCTCCTGATTTGTAGCGATTAGTTGTTCTGATTTCAGGTGGGGTTGTCATTTGTCATTTGTCCTTTGTCCTTTGTCATTTGTTATTTACTAATGACCAATACTTCGGCTTCGCTCAGTACAAGTGACCAATGACTAATGACTATTGACTGTGGGTTCCATCGAATTGGATTGCGCGTGTCTCCAAGGCGCACTATTACCGCATACTGGACAAGAGCGATCGCGGTGAGAACGGCGTTTAGCAAATTCCATCCGATTTAAATCGATTGTCAGCAATTGCGACAATAGAGGCTGACTAAACCCAGTGATCAACTTGATAGCTTCCAGTGCTGTTAAACAAGCGAGTGTCCCAGAAACAGCGCCTAAAACTGAAAAGCCGCGCTGATCCCAATCAGGCTTTTCTGGAAACAGACAAGACAAGCAAGGAGTCACACCAGGAATAATCGTTGTCAGGTAAGCCTCCATCCCATTCATGGCGGCTTCTACCATTGGCTTACGCGATCGCACACAGGCTTCATTTAACAAATTGCGCTCTGTAAAATTGTGGGCGCAATCAAGAGCCATATCGGCAGATTGCACTAACGAATCTACATTTTCCGGGGTGATGTAATCATGAACAGCTTCCACTTGGACATCAGGATTAATCGCATCCAGAGTTTCTTTAGCTTTGAATACCCTTGGCTTACCTACCCAATCATCAGTCATGAGAACTTGACGATTCATATCATCTAGCCGCAAGTCACCACCCCGGACTAAGATTAGCCGCCCAACGCCCGCTACTGCTAAGTAAAGCGCCGCCGTACCGCCTAATCCCCCCACACCCGTAACCAAAACTGTCGCTGACTTCAGGCGCTTCTGTGCTGTTTCGCCAAAATTCGGAAGCATCATTTGGCGACGATAGCGTTCTAATTCGGTAGGCGTTAGGTTAACCAATTTATACCTCCTAATCAGAAGTGATTTCTGTCAGTGTGACTACATTTTTCGGCTTGTCGTTAAACACTTTGAACAGCTTTTGTTCGTGAGGTGTTGATTCGACAAATACCTGATAAGCTTTTTGCAAAGCCAAAGAATATTGATTTAGTCTCTCTTCTTGATTCAAGTCAGGAGAATTATCATCAATTTCCTGCATATATTGAGAAAACTTTTTCAGAATATGTAGACGATTTACATTCACAACTTCTAAGTCGTAGGACATGTTAAAGAATTGAAAAAATTCTTCTGCATCTACAAGTTTCTTGAATTCATCAATAGTTCCAGTCATTTTGCATTCTCCAATTTTTTCAGATGTTGCTTAAGTTCATCTAATTGGCGATAGATTTCATAAGTTGCGGCGGCAACATCCATAAGTTGGTTGTAATCTGTTGGCAGACCTTCAGCTAAATCATGCAGATCCATTTTCATTTGACCTGCTTTGCTGTTGAGCCGTCTGATTTGTCCTTGTAGTTCCTCAATACTCGTTTCTTCTGCTTGCACAATCAGCCACTCCACATTGGATTTTGGATTTTAGATTTTAAATTTTGGATTGGATGATATTGTTTTAATCAAATAGTGATGAGATTAATGATTAAAACTTGAATCCAAAATCCAAAATCCAAAATCTAAAATTGTTAGATTTTGCCAACTTCAGGAAAGCGTTTCGCCAAATCAAGACCTTTTTTGACGTAGTTTTCTCCCTCTTCTGCTAATTTCTCTAGGGAGTCAAAACCAAAGCGATGAGCATCTCGCAAAGTTTTCACAGTTAGCAAAAGACGACCAGAAAAAACTAGCGCCCAGCCAAATCCTTCATGGCTCAAATCAACTACAACCTGGGATATCAAACCCGTTTCTTGTTCAATTCCAGCCGCTACAGCTCGAAAAAATGCCATTATTCGGGCTTGAGTTACCGCATCAACTTCGCCTTCAACGGATATTTCCCGTTTCTTTTGTTTGGTGACAATAAAGGGTTTGAGAATCAACTCATCCGACCAAGTACGATAAACTCCATAACTATCTTGACCACGGATTTGTTTGATTAATACCTTAAGAAAAGGTGAGTTCAAGACTTCAGTTGTAGCGGTTCCGTTAACACTATTATTTGCGGTCATACTGTTGCTTCGTCTTCGATTTCATCAGCAAAGTTTGTGGTTTTTGGCTGTAAAGCTTTACGCAACCAAGGTGGAGGATTACCTTTGAGGGTTTTCACTAGCTTATTTAGCACTTCACTAATTTCTTCTTCTTCCGATCGCGCCTTCACTGGGGTGACACCTTTCTTGATTAACCGAGCGGCGGCGCTACCACCAATTGCTGTTACGTAAATAATCGTACAGTCACCTATTGCTTCAAGTTTTGGGGTGATTTTGTCTTCATTCCCATCTTCCTTGAGTTCGCCTTCAAAGGTGAGGGTTTCTACGAAGTGATATCCCTCATCGGAAATTTCGTAAACATCAATCATTTTTGCCCATCCGAAGTGAGCATTAATATGAACTCGGTCACTCGTCGTGAAGGCTATTTTCATCGTATTTCTCCTCTCTAAAGTTTTGAATTTTGAATTGGTAAGAAGGAATTCAGGAGTCAGGATTCAGAATTCAGGAAGAAGAACTAAATCTGCATATTTAGTGTTTTTCCCTACGAAAACGTTCAGGGCAAACAATCAGTGACAGATTTTACTCTTCCTGAAAAGCATTCTGAATTCTGGATTCTGACTTCTGAATTCTTGAAGAAGAATTCAAAACTCTGCGCTCACAGTTGCGAACTCTTGGAACTGCTTAACTCTCGCTTCTTCTGCCTCTAAAAATAGGTTGCCGATGCCAAATAAAAGCTCCATCGTGCCTCGATAACCAACTTTAGTAAATTGACCATTACCTAAGCGGTCATAAATGGGCAATCCTAAACGATAAAGAGGAATCGAGAGGCGTTTTGCGATCGCACCCACATTCGAGTTACCAATCAGCAAATCAGAACCGCCTGCTAGACTTTCAAAGTCTTCTAAGTCGCCGATGGTAATGCTTTTAACCGGGAGTTTTTCTAACAGAGGCGATCGCGTGGTTGTCACCACTGCATGAATTTGCGCTCCCATCGATTGCAGGAAATGCACTGTTGACCACAACAAATCAGGTTCCAGTGCGAGGGAAACTCGTTTTGCACCGAAGTAAAAGTGGGTGTCCAGCATCGCATCTTGCAACTGACGACGTTGGCGGCGGTATTTTTCGGGTACGCTGTTACCGCTCAGAATCGCCAATGCTTGGATAAATTCATCTACTGGTTCTAATCCTGTTAGTTCGCCAAACACCTCGTAAGGTGTGCCAAAGCGTTCTTCGAGAATCTTGGCAGCCCCCCGCATACTTTCACTCAATGCCAGGGTAAAAGCGGAACTACCTACTTCTCGTAGCTGTTTTAAGGTAGTCCCACTGACTGTAACCGCACTATAATTATCCTCTAAATGTCCATCTAGAGAAGCACCAAGGTCAGGTACAAAGATCGGCACTAATCCAAAGGAGGTGACTATCTCTTTGATTTCCTGTACATCCCCTGGTGTGAAAGCAGAACCCGCCAAAATCGTGACTTGTTCAGTTCTGAGTCCACCTGTGCGGGGGATTTCCTTAACTATGCTTTCTACAGCGACGGCAAAACCATCTTGCAACGCACCTTTAAAATCTGGGGTAGGTGCAAAAACGATCGCTAAATCATTCAATTCAGGATGGCGATCGCGGATTTCTTTAAGAAAACCCTCGATGTCATCGCCTCTGGTTTCAGTCAACCCAGTACTACATAAACCAATAATTTCTGGGTTAGCCTTTTCCACCAAAGTCAGAATCGCTTGCTCTACATTCTCTTCACCACCCAAGATTGTAGTGACTTCCGTCATCGCCGTGGTAGCTAAAGGAATCGCTTCCCGGAAATGCCGCACGAGGACAACTTTGGCAAAAGCAGTACAACCTTGAGAACCGTGGAATAAGGGCATCGTCCCTTTCAATCCCAAAAATGCTAAGGTTGCGCCCAAAGCTTGACTTTGCTTGAGGGGATTAACTGTCAGTGCTTTGTTAGAAGCGGTAACGATCGCCATTAAACTTCCTCCTCTTCTTCCCAAGGAGCGGGTTTGCGTATTTGTTCCCAAATCGGGCTATACAAAGCTTCGTACAGTTCCCGCGCCATCTCAATCATTCCCACATAACCTGCATAAGGATGGTGGCGTTCTTGGTTGATATCTAGGAAAGGAATCCGAGCTTTCAAAGCTGTGTATTGGTTACGTCCACCAGCAATCAGCATATCTGCTTTGGTGTCTTTAACCAGTTTTAACAATTCTTGAGCGTTGCCTTTCTCTAGCATGATGCCATCGTTGCCAATCAGCTTCTTGATTTTGGCTTTATCTTCTTCAGTACTTTTCCGAGTACTGGTAGCAACAACTTCAATGCCTAAGTCCCTAGCAGCCGAAATAATCGACCAACTCTTGACACCACCAGTATATAAAACAACTCGCTTACCTTTGAGTCGAGCGCGATAGGGAGCCAGTGCCAAATCTAAAGCAGCCGTTTCTTCTGCAATGAGCTTTTCTGTCCGCTCCTGTAGATCGGGATCGCCTAATTTCGCAGCGATATTTCGCAGACACCGATTCATATCATCGATGCCGTAGAAAGACTCTTCAATGTAAGGGATGTTGTAACGCTCCTCCATCTTTCTCGCCATATTAAGCAGCGCTCGCGAGCAGATCATGACGTTGAGCTTGGCGCGGTGGGCGTAGCGAATTTCATTGTAGCGAGCATCGCCCGTAATTTTAGACAAAATACGGATGCCTAATTTTTCTAACAGTGGTGTTACTCCCCACATTTCCCCGGCGATGTTGTATTCACCGATTAAGTTAATATCATAGGGCGTTGTATGTTCCGGTTCTGCTGTGCCGACAACATATTCTAATAAAGATTCACCGCCAAAACGGTTGCCGAGATTTTTACTGCCAATGAATCCTGGTGCAATGACGGGAACAACAGGAATACCAATTTTCTCAGCCGCCGCTTTGCAGACGGCATCCATATCATCGCCAATTAAGGCTGTAACGCAAGTGGCATAGACGAATACTGCTGCTGGTTGGTAGCGCTCGTGAAGTTCCAGAATCGCTTTGTAGAGTTTCTTTTCGCCACCGAAGATGACATCATTTTCACCCAAGTCAGTGGTAAAGCCCATTTTGTAGAGTTGCGGGCCAGACGACAGACTACCACGACTACCCCAGGAATTACCAGCACAGGCGATCGGCCCGTGGACTAAATGCGCTGCATCTGCGATCGGCACTAGAGCAATCATTGCACCATCAAAGGCACAGCCCCCTTGAGCCGCGCCAGGTTGTGCCTGTTGAGCGCATGACTTGTTTTTCTTTTCTGCTTGTTTGTGCTGATTATGCTCGCATCCTGTCTCAGTCAGCAGCTCGTTGATTTTGCCTTGGGTGCTTTTCATCTCTCTTCTCTTAATTGTTAATTGTCCTTTGTCATTTGTCATTTGTCCTTTGAATAACTAACAACTAATGACCAATGGCTAATGGCTAATGGCTAATGGTTAATGGCTAATGGCAATGAGCAATTAGCAATGAGCAATTAGCAATGACTAACAAATGTATTTCGTGACATCCTCTCCACATACATCGGTGAGGTAAGATAGAGCGCGGAAACGCAATCCTACGAATTCATCATATAAAGGATTGAGTTTACATAGTGGTGGGATATCAATACACTTTCCAAATAATTTAATTTGTCGCTCAAAGGGACAACAACAAGGAATTGTTTGGCAAATTAGATGAGCGAAGCGATTATTTTTAACCTGAATTCCATCCACTACAACACGCAACGGATTCAGAAGATTGTTGAACCACCCTCTTTTTTTCTGGTTAGGTGGATGGTAATTAGGATGAGGATGAGTGTGAGTATGTTCGTGAGTGTGATTGATGGTTTCCATTTATCAATTCCTTGGGTAAATGCTATCAAGAAAAAGGGAAGTTGGGGATGGGGGATTGGGCATCGGGCATTGGGTTTGGATTCCCTATTCCCTATTCCCTGTTCCCTGTTCCCCTTCTTCACCCTTTAATTAACACGTTGTGTTTCTACGCAATTTCTAACGAATCAAGTCGTAGGAAATATCTGTCTTAGAAGGAATGTTGGTGTTGCGATCGATTTCTTCAAACAGAGTGTTTACAGTCCAGTTGAGGAGGTTGATTACACCTTGATAACCAATGGTGGAGTAGCGGTGTAAGTGGTGGCGATCCATGATGGGGTAGCCGATTCTCACGAGGGGAATCTTGGTGTCGCGCCACAGGTACTTACCGTAGGTGTTACCAACTAAGAAGTCTACGGGTTCTGTGAACAACAGCGATCGCATGTGCCACAAATCCTTACCAGGCCAAACAGTTGCATGTTGACCGAAGGGGCTAGAAGCAAGCAGTTCTTTCATTTCTGCTTCAAATACTTCGTTGCTGTTGTGAACCAAGATATGCACAGGTTCAGCACCCATTTCTAGCATAAAGCCAACTACGCTATATACTAAATCTGGTTCGCCGTAGATAGCGAAGCGCTTGCCGTGAATCCATGAGTGAGAGTCAGTCATGGCATCAACTGCTTGACCGCGTTCAATTTCCAATTGTTCGGGAATGGGAATACCGCTCAATTCGCTGAGTTTCATCAAGAACTCATCAGTACCTTTAATGCCCCAAGGACGGGAAACTGAGGTTGGTTGATGCCATTCTTTTTCGATGTACTCGCGGGTTTTGGGGGTAGAGTGTGCTTGCAGAGCGATCGTAGCTTTCGCATTGATTGAATCTGCTGCATCTTCTAACTTTGTACCACCTGGGTACATATCGAATTCACCTGTGTTTGGTGAATCCAAGTAGTCGCTGTTGTCGGCTAGAATTGTGTAGTCAAAGCCGAACAGCGAAGCAATCCGCTTGATTTCGCGGTTGTTGCCTACGTAGGTGTCAAAACCTGGGATGAAGTTGATTTTACCATTGCTGGTTTCTTTCTTATGACCTGCGGTCAAGTTAGAAAGAATTCCCTTCATCATGTTGTCGTAACCAGTGATGTGGGAACCAACAAAGCTTGGGGTGTGAGCGTAAGGTACTGGGAAATCTTGAGGAACTGAACCAGCTTGTTTAGCGTTGTTGATGAAGGCTTGTAAGTCATCACCAATTACTTCTGCCATACAGGTGGTGCAGACAGCGATCATCTTGGGCTTGTAGAGCTGGTAAGAGTTCGCCAAGCCGTCGATCATGTTTTGCAGACCACCAAACACGGCTGCATCTTCAGTCATTGAAGAAGATACACCAGAGAATGGCTCTTTGTAGTGACGGGTTAAGTGGGTGCGAAAATAAGCAACGCAACCTTGAGAACCTTGAACGAAAGGTAGAGTACCTTCAAAACCAACAGCAGCAAAGATTGCTCCTAATGGTTGACAACCTTTAGCAGGGTTAACGGTTAAAGCTTCACGAGCGAAGTTCTTTTCACGATAATCCCAACCCTTTGTCCACTCTGCAACCCGTTGTACTTCTTCGGCTTCGTGACCGTTTTCAAACTGCTTTTTGTTTTCAAATAGCTGTTGGTACTCAGGCTGGTGGAATAACTCGACGTGATCTTGAATTTTTTCTGGATTCTGAGGCATTTCTGGATCTCCAAGCTTACTGAATTCTTTACTAATCGAGGTGGAAGTGGGAGAGAGGCGATTAATCTCGTCTCTACAAGGGAGTGAGAATGTGATTCAAAATTCAAAATGCAAAAATCAAAAGAAATTTTAATTTTTCAATTTTGAATTTTGGATTCCCAACTCCCCCCTGGGGTTTTAAGCCCCAGGTTATCCTTACTTATCGCTCTCTCCCATTTCCCTAGACGGCAGCCTTAGCCTTAGCTTCAGCCTTCTTAGCCTGAGCTTTTTCATTCCAAGGAGCGCCAATTAATGACCAGGTTGGGCTGTTGAGTGCCAAGTCCATATCGCGAGCGAAGATGGCGAAGCCGTCATAACCGTGATAAGGGCCGGAGTAATCCTTTTTGTGGTTTAATTCTTTTTTACTATCTAATGTTTGCAATAAACAGTGTCAGCGATAAACATTGTTTTCTGAGAACACATTTATTTTTAGCCTAAATATAGGCTAAAAACACAGCGATGCATAATCAGGTTCAGGACTCACGCATCATCTAAATGTTGTCCTGAGCCAAGGCGATTAAACAATCGCCTGTTTTTTTGCTCATCTCTGCAAGTACAGCAGCAAAAAGAACACATGAGAACGAAAGTACTATTGGAATTAGAGAAAATTAATCTGCGTTTGAAGTCTGCAAAGGCAAAGGTGACAATTAGAGAATCAAATGGAAGTCTGCAATTACGGGCGACGTTACCAATTAAACCAGGAGACAAAGACAGCAACGGTACTGGGAGAAAGCAATACAATCTCAGCTTGAATATTCCTGCTAACTTAGATGGACTCAAGACGGCTGAGGAAGAAGCTTATGAGTTAGGGAAGTTAATCGCTCGGAAAAGTTTTGAATGGAATGATAAATATTTAGGAAATGAAGCAATTAAAAAAGATTTTAAAACTATAGGAGAATTACTGGAAAAATTTGAAGAGGAGTATTTTAAAACTCACAAACGTACAACTAAAAGCGAACATACTTTTTTTTATTACTTTTCCCGCACCAAGAGATTTACCAATCCTCAAGATTTGGCAACTGCTGAAAATCTGATCGGTTCAATTGAACAAATCGATAAAGAATGGGCTAAATATAATGCCGCCAGAGCGATCGCAGCATTTTGTGTGACATTCAATATCGAAATTGATTTATCTAAATACTCCAAAATGCCTGAGAATAATTCCCGCACTATCCCTACAGATGCGGAAATAGCTAATGGAATTATCATGTTTGAAGATTATCAACATAACAGAGGTAATCAAGTTAATCAAAATGTTCAAGATAGTTGGCAACTTTGGCGATGGACTTATGGAATGTTAGCAGTTTTTGGTTTACGTCCACGAGAACTTTTTATCAATCCCGATATTGATTGGTGGTTGAGTCAAGAAAATACAGATTTTACATGGAAAGTACATAAAGATTGTAAGACTGGGGAAAGAGAAGCATTACCTTTACATAGACGATGGATTGAGGAATTTGATTTGAGAAATCCAAAATATTTAGAGATGTTAAGGAGTGCGATCGCTAAAAAAGATAACACTAATCATGCTGAGATAACGGCATTAACACAGCGAGTTAGTTGGTGGTTTCGCAAGATAGGATTGGATTTTAAACCTTATGATTTACGTCACGCTTGGGCAATTCGGGCGCATATTTTGGGAATACCAATCAAGGCGGCGGCGGATAACTTGGGGCATAGTGTGCAAGTTCATACCCAAACTTATCAGCGTTGGTTTTCGTTAGATATGCGAAAGTTGGCGATTAATCAGGCGTTGAGTAAGAGAAATGAAGTTGAGTTGATTAGGGAGGAGAATGCTAAGTTGAAGATGGAAAATGATAATTTGAGATTAGAGGTTGAGAAGTTGAGGATGGAAATGGTTTATAAACAAAGTTAAATTCCTGATAAATCATACCAATTTTAGATAATTTGCTATGATTTATAGGGAGGAATCATCCAAATAAATCAATTGGTGTTTTTTAGTAATTACGCAGGAGAAATATAAATACAGTTAATATGGCTAAAAAGATATGTCCGCTTTTTAAACAAGGAGTATAACTTATGCAAATTATCATTGATATCCCCGATGATATAGCCAATCAATTACAAGTGCAACCCACTAACATTTCCCGGAGAGTTTTGGAACTTATCGCAGCTGATAATTATCGCCAAGGTCGCATTGGAGCCGCCGAAGTTCACCGAATGCTGAATTTATCTTCTCGATGGGAAACTTATGAATTCCTCAAACGTGAACAAGCTTATTTATCCTACACTGAAGAAGACTTAGAAGAAGATGTTCAAGCGATTCGTAACCTACTAGTTACTGAATGATTATTGTCTCCAATACTTCTCCAATCAACTACCTAATTTTGATTGGGCAAATTAACCTCCTACCAGAACTATTTCAGCAAATTATCATTCCTCAAGCAGTTTACACTGAGCTATCTGATAAACTTGCTCCACTACCTGTCCAAGCTTGGATTGCAGCACCACCCAGCTGGTTAAAAATTCAAACCGTTAGCCAAAGTACCGATGTAATGGCAAATTTGCTCGATCCCGGTGAATCTGAGGCTATCCTCCTAGCCCAGGAACTAAATGCAGATTTACTTATATTAGACGACATGAAAGCAAGACGCATTGCCAAAGATAGAGGCTTAGTTATCACAGGTATCCTGGGAATTTTGGATCAGGCAACAACGATGAAGCTGATCAATTTACCTGTTACTATCCAAAGTCTTAAGAACACATCTTTTTGGGCATCTGATAGTTTATTTCAAAAGTTGTTAGATAAGCATTCTTAAATGGTAATCAACCACGGGGCGATCGCACAGTGTAAGTATTAGCATTACAGATGCGACAATAGCACGCAATCAGTTCAAACGTGATTTACAAAAAGATTATCAAGTCGTTGAAATCACAGAAAGTATTTAGTTCTGTTAATTATATAAATGGGTATTTGCCATCTGATCTGAAATAGTACAAAATAACTACTAATATCACTGCTAAATTTAACAAATTTTAGTTAAATGAAAAAGCGAAAACCTATTAAAACTTCCCACGAAGATATTGTCAGCTATTGGGCAAGGCACGAAGACGAGAGTGGTCTTGCTATTGATTGGTCAGATGCTTCTAAGCGGTGTTGGCGTTGTGGATATCAGTCACGCCTACAGCGATGTCACATAGTTCCTCATTCCCTTGGAGGTTCGGAAGCTCCATCTAATCTCGTCTTACTGTGTCATCGTTGTCACCGAGAAGCTCCTAATGTTCGTGACCCACATTTTATGTGGATATGGCTTCGTGCAACTTGTGTACCCTTCTATGACTCATATTGGTCAATTCGTGGCTCCTTTGAGTTTGAGCAAATGTTTGGACGGCGACCATTTATAGGTATTGGACTAGATGACTCACAAGTAGACGAAGCAAAGGAGTTACTTTGGAAAAAGATGCAAAATGCAACTATTCACTTTGGTGAAGGTCAAATAAACCCTGCAACTATCGCTTGTATATTTGCAAAAGTAGAGGAAACACTAACCGGAAAACCTCCGAAATTAAAGCGTCCTGAATGGGGACAGCAATATACTCGTGAGGTAATAGGATTGAGGATGATCCCATCAAATATTTTAGACGATCAAACAACCTAATAAGAAAGTAGCGTTAGTTTTTATTTTTCTTAGGGAACAATTCTAATTGAACCTAAACTAGAAATCGGGAACAGTCCTGAAATCAAAAGTTTACTTTGATAAGTACCTTGAGGTGATCGGTAAGCGCGATCGCACCCTCCCAAAGCATACATCATCACAAAGCTGATTTACTCAAAAACAACGCCGCGATAAATTTCTGCCATCGATAATGCGATCGCAACTGAATCTAAAGAAATAGATACCTCTAAGCTGCTAAAATCACTGAGCAACCAACCTTCAGCTTGTTTACTGTAGCGTTCCACAAAAGGTTCATCTTGCTCGACTAATAAATATTCGCTAAAACTCGGAATCGATCGGTACATCCGAAATTTACTTTGGCGATCGTAATCTGCGGTGGAAGGAGATAGAACTTCAACAATCAAAATAGGATTCAAAACTTCATCTAAACGTTCAGCATTTAGTTGCGGTTCGCCGTCAAAAATCATTACGTCTGGGTATACTCCGCGTCGATGTTCGGGAATCCACAGCCGTAAATCGCTGTTAATTGGCTCAAATTGAGTATCGCGCAGCACTGTACTAAAATAGGTCAGAATGTTCCGACCAATGCGGCTGTGTTTAAGAGTTCCTCCAGGTATGGGTACAATTTCTCCATTTCGATATTCGCTGCGTCCTTCGGCTTTTTCTTCAATTGCACGATATTCATCCAAACTGTAGCGGCGCTTGATGGTAGAAATCATAGGTCTTAGCCGATTACATTAGCTGTAGAGCAATAAACCTATTTTGTCACAAATTTAGTTGTGAGGGAATATCACTACGTATCTATCAACTATTTTGAACCATCCAAACTAAAAATCCGAGAATTTGTTCTACAGGTGGCAAAGGATAATCCATCAAGTCGATAGTGACAATATTATCCTTCAACTTCAGGAATCGCCATTGTGTACCACTGCTAATAGAACCATAGATTACGGCAACTGGACGATTTTTAGCGGCGTTGAATCTTTGTGCAGCAACCATTTCTGCAATACATTGTCCAAACCCTGTTCTTAAATCAGCTTTTTTTGCTTCCAAAATTATAATTGCAGGTGCTTCAATTTCTAGTACTTCCGGCGAACGACTTAAAAGAAAATCACACATTCCATTAAGTCCAACTGTCTCATCAACTGTAAAATCTTCTCCAGAGAATAAGCTAATTTGGCGATTTAATATCCGTCTAACTTCTAATAATACTGGGTAAATAATTCCTTCGGAACGCGCTTTTTCACTCGCTGAAGAAGCAACGGGCAGACTTTCTTCAAGATATGCCGTCAGTGTTGCAGATGCTTCAATTGGTTCAGTGGTAGGAATAAATCGCCCACCTTCTTGTGTTTTTAACCCGAAAGCTTCTTTAACTTTACTAATAGTTGTAAACTGACTATAAGGCATATTTATTATAAATCATAATTATAGCTTTTGGGCTAGCTTACCGGAGCCATCATATAATAAAACAATGGATAAGCTAAATTTGTATCGTGAACTAATTCAGAAATTATTGACGGCGCGGGCAAACTTGTGTTCTGGGAGCGATCCAATAGAAAGTCAAACCATTTTTGATACTACAAAAGACCACTATCAGCTTGTGCATGTGGGATGGAAGGATAGTAGTACCCGGATTTACGGCTGTGTGCTGCATGTAGATATTAAAGATGGAAAAATTTGGGTGCAGCCTGATGGAACAGAGGATGCACTCGCAGATCAACTTGTGAGCGAGGGAGTACCTAAGCAAGATATTGTGATCGCATATCATGCGCCTCATGTACGGCAGTATACAGAGTTTGCTGTAGGCTAAACCTATTTAAAAAGCCTGTTTGCGAGTAGTGATCGCAAACAGGCTTGACTTTTTCTATACCTCTAATTAAGCTTGTTCCCAAAGCCCACGAACATAATCAGGTAGCCAGCTAGCAATTTCCTGAATTCTTTCTTCGGAAAGTTCGTCTTTGGTGGCAGAAAATACTGCTTTAACCGCTTGCTCTCTGTCCACTGTTCCCGGCTTCCCACCTTCGTTAGCAACTCGGAACAGGAAGCGATCGGAATCGATCTTAAAGATACCAGGGCCTTGCCAGGGTGGACGAACCCGGCTCAAAAATCTCACAAGTGGATTGCTATCTCTCCAAAGATCGGACACTTCAAACTGGAGTGCTTTTTCATCAGTAGGTACAGCCTCTGTATGCAGTTCTGCCTCGACGCGATCGCTAGCTTCTGTGGTCATTAAGTCACGCATCACGCGAAATACAACTTCGGTAAAGTCTCTTGCGTCATAGGGATCTGCAAATCCGGCTCTGACCTGGACTTTTTCTAGGAACGAGCGATGTTCGTCGGCGATCGCAGTTCGAGTATCTTCAATCTCTGTTGGGTCAACTTCTGGAATATCTGTTCTAAAACTTTGATCTGGCATTGTTTTTTCTTCTGGTTATTAATTTTGAGTCTTTATGCTTACCT
Organism: Nostoc sp. DedQUE02; assembly: GCF_034531035.1. Taxonomy (NCBI): domain Bacteria; kingdom Bacillati; phylum Cyanobacteriota; class Cyanophyceae; order Nostocales; family Nostocaceae; genus Nostoc; species Nostoc sp. DedQUE02. Next base: position 30,765 of record NZ_JAVRBY020000041.1, read on the forward strand.
TATGTAAGGTCGCACAAATCAAAAACTCTTAGTATCATCCAGAAGTTTGAGATACCATCTATTCAAAAGTTAGAAATTCATCTGTGAGCAGATGTAAAGTCATGGTTGAGGGTAAGTAATTTACCTTCATTCAGGAGAGCAATACTTGTGATGTTTGTGCCCGTCTGTGTCGAAAACCAGTCAAAATAAATAAATTGGTATAAAATCAGCCTAAACAAAGATGCTAGAAACAACAAACATCGAAATTAACACTGCAAAAGTCAAAGTACCTAACAATGACTTAGAAATCGATGCTTACTTAGCTCAACCAGGACAAAACGGAACCTTTGGCGCGGTTATAGTTTTTCCAGAAATTTTTGGAATCAATCGTAATATTCGAGATATTACGGAACTAATCGCTAAACAAGGATACGTGGCAATAGCTCCGGCGATGTATCAACGTATTGCTCCCGGTTTTGAGGCTGATTTTAGCGCTGAAGATGTTGGGTTTAGTCCAGAAGCATATCGGCTTGGATTGGAATATTATCAACAAGTGAAGTATCAAGATATCTTAAGTGATATTCAAGCTACCATTACTTATCTCAAAACTTTACCCAATGTCAAAGATGATGCTATAGGTGTCATTGGTTTCTGTTTTGGCGGTCATGTTGCTTACATCGCTGCAACTTTCCCTGACATCAAAGCCACAGCTTTATTTTATGGTGGCGGAATTACCACTTCTAGTTATGGCGAAGAGACTCCAACTATTAATCGCACCCCGGAAATAAAAGGTACTATTTATGCATTTTATGGCACAAGAGATAGATTAGTTTCCCAGGAAGAAACCGAGCAAATTGAGGCAGAATTAAAGAAACATCAAATCAATCATCGTGTATTTCGATACGATGCAGGACACGGATTCTTTGCCGGATTCTTCAAAGATAAGTACCCATTTATGGAACAACACCCAAGTTACAATCCCGAAGCTGCTCCTGATGCTTGGCAACATGTTTTAGAACTGTTTCAAAATCACTTGTGAAATCTAATAATTCAAGAATCAAAAGTCAGAATCTAGAATGATTCTTAAATTAAGGATGCTATAGTTTCTTAATTATTAAGCTAGGTTATCAAAATCTTTTGAATTTTGTTTGATTTCTGGATTTTGAATTATTACTGTAAAACTCAATAATATAGATTGTGGTGTCTTGTCGCCTGCAATACGCCACAATTTTATAAATGTTTACTAAAAAACAAAATTTGGTGTTGCTGAATCGAGGTATGAATTTGGATGTAGAGACGTTGCAATTGCTAGTCTCTACAAGGATTTTGAAATAACGCAAAATTATTTTTCATACCGCAATCAGCAACGCCGAAAATTTTGAGTAATAACGCATATACTGCGATCGCACTCTTGTTCAATAAGTACGATCCTATTGCTTTTAAGCTTTTGAATTTTTCAGCAGCAATTGACAACCGCATAAAAACGGGTTTGGATTTTCTATGCGATCGTCTGCAAGCACTTCAATAGTCAGCTTACTGTTGTAAATCAATTCGTCATAATCCATCAATGCATCCCACTTGATTTTGCCGGTCGGGAAGCCTAGCTGTGAAGCTGCATCAGCTATTAACTCTTGCCATTTCTGAATCTCTGGATCTTGTGATTTGCAGTAATCGAGAATAGCAATCAAAGCACCAGGCTTAGTAACTCGCAGGATCTCTGCAAGGGCGCGGACTGGATCGCTAACGACACAGAGGGTAAATCCCGATGCTGCTGCATCAAAACTATTATCAGGAAAATCAAGATTGCAGACATCCGATACTTTGAAGGTGATGTCTGCGGATACGCGTTTTTTACGTGCTTCATCCATCATCTTTTCAGAGAGATCGACACCGACAACACGTACATCTTCAGGATAGGCTGGAAGATTAAGACCAGTTCCTACCGCAGCATCCAATACGGTTTGTCCTGGTTTGAGCTGCAAGGAAGCAATTAAGGGTTCGCGCTCGATGTGCCAGTAACGCTTCATAATTGCGTCATAATCCACCGATCCCCGATCGTAGGTTTCAATCACTTGATGTATTTGCATAGATTTTTTAACAAACAGAACTACTGACTTTAGCTATCTGTTCAACTGTATAAGCTGTTCGCGTCCAAAACTTGTATATTCTCTAACCAATAAAAAAACTTCATTGTATACTCTCTTACCAACAAAATAACTTTATAATAGACATATTCTCCGATATCCTTTGACCGAACAATATCTATAGCAGCGAAGTTACAAGAGCGGTTGATGTATTATCAAAAATCGTGATTGCACCAATAGCACTGTTGCGATAATGCAGAGTGATTCCCCCTAAACAGCAAATCATTGCTCAAGCTTAGTCAATTAGCAAAGGTATTGTTATTTACAGCACTTTACAAGTCAAAGAAGTACATCCCTTCCCAACTTGAAATCTGCTGTCTAATCCAAAACTGTCTACATCTTCCTATTCCCCCAAGCCTCAGCCATAATTCATAGTTCAACCATTCGTAAGCCGCAGAGGAATCTGAATGATAAACTCGGTTCCTTTTCCAGGAGTTGAGAAACACTCCAGTTTCCCATTATGTGTTTCTGTGATGATTTGGTAGCTGATAGACATACCCATTCCGGTTCCTTTGCCGATGGGTTTAGTAGTGAAAAAGGGATCGAATATGCGTTGCTGAAATTCTTTAGAAATACCGACTCCGTTATCAGCGATCGCTACTTCTAACCAAGTTGAATTAACTACCGATGTGCGAATCTTAATTTGACTGGGATTTTCCTTAATTTCCTGATATGTAAGCTTAGTATTATTTTCTTCTAACGCATCAATGGCATTTACTAAAATATTCATAAATACCTGATTGAGTTGTCCGGCATAGCATTCTATTAGGGGTACAGTGCCATAGTCTTTAATCACCTCAATTTCAGGTTGTTCTGGTTTACCTTTGAGGCGGTGCTGCAAAATCATCAAGGTGCTGTCGATGCCTTCATGAATATCGACGCGTTTAAATTCCGCTTCATCAATGCGCGAGAAGTTTCGCAGCGACAGTACAATTTGGCGGATGCGATCGGTTCCTACTTTCATAGAAGACAACATTTTTGGTAAGTCTGACTGCAAAAACTCCAGATCGATGTCTTCAGCAACCGATTGAATTTCAGCCGCAGGGTTAGGATCGTACTGCTGATACAACTGCACAAACGCTAATAAATTCTGGGTATACTCCTGTACATGAACGAGGTTGCCATGAATAAAGTTGACTGGATTATTTATTTCGTGTGCAACTCCAGCAACTAGTTGTCCGAGACTAGACATTTTTTCGCTTTGGATAACTTGAGATTGAGTCCGTTGCAATTCCCCTAATGCATTTTTGAGTTCAATTGTGCGTTCTTCTACCCGATCTTCTAGTTTTTCTTTGCTTTTCTCTAAGGCAGTAAAGGATTCATACAATTGCCCTGCCATCTGGTTGAAGGAGTTAGACAGGGTATTAAGTTCTTGAATGGGGCTAGTTTTTAATGTCTGATTGAAATTACCAGATGCCATTGCTTTACTTGCCCAATTCAGGCGCAGAATCGGGCGTACAATCCAATGAGAGGTGAAGATGCCCATCACTGAAGCAAAAACTAATGCACCAAAACACAGCGCGATCGTGGTACGTGTGTTGGCGTTAATTTGTGCCATGAATGCGTTTTTTGGCACACTCACTACCATCAGCCAATTCAAACCATATTTGTCACGCCAAGGTAAAACATGGACAAAATGTTGTTTTCCTTCGATCTCAAGATGAAAATCTGTATCTTGGTTAATAGTTCCAAACCCAGAGGTTTGGAAGTGTCTGCCAACGTTCTGGATGATTGGGTCAGAACTGTCGATCGCGTGCAATCGGTGGATATGTTGATTAACTACGACAAAAGGCTTCTCTGTACCGGAACTGGCAATTAATGTGCCATCCCGCTCCAAAAGAAATACCTCCCCAGACTGACTAATATTCAAACTGCGTAAAAAATCGCTGAGTTTTAGTAGATGAATGTCTATTGCAATCATTCCTAATAAGCGATTTTGCGAATCATAGATAGGACGACTGGCAGAGGCGGCAATATAGGGGCCAGTGGGATAATTTCCAGTTACAATCTTTGCCCAAATAGGTTTAGCTGCGGCGATGGGTTGGGTATACCAAGATTCATTGAAATTGTTCCAACTCCATCGAGCATTGACCTGAGTTCGATTACCTTGATTATCGGTAGCGTAGGTGTAGACATTATTTGGAGGCTTGGCAGTCCAATCATCAATTGTAATAGTTTTGCCATCATAACGAGCAGCTCCTAGCCCCTCACCCGTTGTTAGTCCAAGACCAATATAAGTCAGATCATAAGCCTGCATCTGATCCCAGAAATACTTGCCGAGGGTTTGGCGATGCCTACGGCTGGCTTTGCCTACGCCCACATCCAACAGTCCCCTGTGAATAGCATCTGCGTTGATCTGATTAAGGGTTTGCGGAATGGAAAGATAAGACTTCAAGTGTTCATCCACTACATCGCTGGTGCGATCTATCAACTGTCCGGCTAAGTCATTAACTGCTCTTTGTCCATTTTTAAAAGACAAATAACCTACTAAGCTGACTGCTGCAAAAATTTGGATAAGAAAGGGAACAATAAGAACAATCTGTAATGGGAACGCCTGAGCTTTGCTGAAATAGGGAGTTTTCATTGCTGGAAGCTGAAAATTGTGCTGATTTGCTTCTATAGTTCCCAAGATGTTCGCATACTCACCTTTGTTTAAATTTTTTTGTCAAGTCAAAAGCGTCTATAGAGTGGAATGTTACTTTCTCAAGCAAAAATTGCTGCCCAGATTCCCAACTTCTACCCTCCGGGTGTTTGTAAGAAGTCAGGGATCTAAATCCAGCGATTTAGTAAGTAACATTTAGATTTAGGGTGCGTTGCGGGGGTTTCTTCTCCTGTATTCGCCTTGTTTCCTCACAGGGAAATCAGGTATTACCCACCCAACTGGCTGACTACCGATTGTCGCTGGCGTGACACAAAAAAATCAGAGTTTGAGATGTTCTAAATATTAGTAATAGCATCAGCACAAAATTTAGTTTGTTAATGTAGTTCCATGAATTCAATTTTTAAATTTGGAGTAATTTATGCAGCAATTTCAAGTAACTTCAGATAGTTTAAATATACGTTCAGCACCGATTGTTGATGAAGCTAATCAATTAGCATCTCTTCCAAAAGGATATATTGTATCTAAAATTCAAAATTTGGATAATGAAAAGTGGTGGAAGGTTGCAACTATTATTGAAGGAAAAATTTTAGAAGGTTTTGTAGCTCAAAAATTCCTGAGTCCAGTCACAAAACTTTCAATCAAGACTGTGATTAAAATTGGTGAAATTCCCATTCTCCAGGCAAATGGAGAATCTGCATTTTTCTATGAAGCAGGTATGAGCATTAATGCTGATGGTGCGCCTAATGCTTATCACCCCGCAGACAAAGGGATTGATTTTTTGGCAAATGCTGGGTATTCAGATAACTGGTGGGCACTAGCTGTAGATAAAAACGGCAATCCATTTATTCAAAGTAGTACCGATCCATATCCTGGATACTATATTTCTACAACTGCATTATGCGACTCTGGATTTGTTAAACAAGATCCACGTTGCTATGTTGATTCAACAAAAATTCCGTATATTGTTCTTCCCGGAAATGGTGATTTTAGAAAGGCTACAGGCGTTAAATTAGGAGATTTTGCAGTTGTTTACAACACTAATAATGAAAAACTCGCTTTTGCAATTTATGCTGATGTTGGGCCTAAAAACCAGATTGGAGAAGGTTCAATAGCTTTGTCTCAGACTTTGGGAAACGATCCATTAGTACAATCAAGAGTCAGGCGAGGAATTCCCAAGGATATCGTTTATATTGTTTTTCCGGGTTCTGGAAATGGACAGCCAAGAACAATTTCAGAAATAGAAGCTGAAACTAAACGGTTTTTTGAAATATGGGGTGGTGTAGAACGGATAAAGTCTCTATAAAAGTGTAGCTGATGGAAAATATTAGGTGCGATCGCAGCAAAAAATCAAAGCTACTTTCTTAAAAAAGACTTGGGGCTTAAGCCCCAAGTTTAAAACGGAGAAACTGATTGATCGCATTTACAATGATTTGGCACTGCTGGCGATCGCGAGTAGGTGCTGATAGAAAAATTGATTGGGCTGATATCAATTGTAGTTGGACTAAATACCACGGAATTCGAGTTGGTAAGGGTACTTGAATCACTTCAACTTGCTGAATTTCAGTTAGTTTTTTTTCTGTAGTAAATGTGCCAAATAATTGATATCGTTTTTTTAACGTTATCAGTCCTGAGATTTTGTCAAAATCACACAATACTTGCATTGGTATTGTTAGGGACTGCAAAATGACTCCAATTCCAGGCAAAAAGAACACGACTCCACTAAAAAATCCTTCCCAGCGATCGTCCTGTTGAATTTTGAGCGCAGGTTGTTGAGGGTTGTGGATAAAAGCGTTGATTTCGTTTGCAATTTGGCTGTGCTTTTCCCTTACAATTACTCTGTGGCTAACTAGCTCTACTTTCTGAATTTTGGAAATATTCAGTACAACTCCAGTCCCCGAAGCTGTCATGACATAGGCTCCTGTTAGTTGCCCAGGAATAAAGGTTGTCTCTGTTCCTAGTAAGCCGGCAATTGTTCGTTGACAAGTCATTTGGTTAGGCTTAGTTCGTTGACATTCCAATGTAGTTAGGTTGCTCGTCACAATCGCTATACCAAATCCAATCGCCACAAAAGGGAGGCCAAACAATACTCCCCAGAGCCATTGTTGATCGTTCGTTTGAAACTTTAATTTAGTCGATGTTTGCTCAATAATATTCATCTGATCATAAATCGAGTTAGTACCCGTTCTAACTCACCCGGTTGAAAATCTCCCTTTGCAGGTTGGCGATTTTGGTACGCTGCTTCTAGATAAAGGTATTTACAATAAACATTTGTCAATTGGGTATGGGGTTTAATTGCCCAGTCAAAAACACAGGCTCCCGTTAAAACGGCAAGGGAAAAATCTGTATTTTGCACCTCGGAATGACTAAAATCAGCATCGGTTAAGTTCGCTTTCTTGAAAGATGTTCCGGGATTGCTTTGGATAGATTGAATCAGCCATTTGAAAATCCGAAAGGTGACGATCGCAAAAATGACCATTAGCAGTAAGAGGAAAAATCCCTGTCCACTGCTTCCATCACTGAAGCCAGAGGTGCTAACAATGGCAAGCCCAACGGTAAAACTGACCATTACTGCAAACAGTATAGTAATCGCTCCAATGCCTAAGAAAGCCGTGACTTGTGGAAAGTTAGAGGTAATACTATCTTGGATAAATATCTCGAATATTAAAGCTAATAGCGGCATAGCACCGAAAAAGAAGTTAAATATCTTATCGGAGCGATCGCTAAATAAAATAGTTGAGACTTGGACTGCGATCGTACTGAAGCCGATTAAAAGAACTGGACAAACTATGGTAGCAGCAACCAAAATATTTACTTGGCGATAGCTCTGTCCCGTTTTGATATTCTGAAAGTTCGCCCCAATTAAAGTTGCTCCTGTAAAATTGCACCCTCGTAAGTCTGAGCCACTAAAATCTGCGCCAGCCAAGTCTTGCCCTTTGAAAGAGCAATTTTGCAAATTCTGGTTGGTGTAGTTCAGGTTAGCCATAAATGGTTACAGTGCGATCGCAAAGCATAATGCTTAAATAGAACTGTGTATCAGGTTATAAGCGATATACCGAAATTTAAACTAATTTTTAGTTGTAAATTTTGCTACAAGTTATATTTTGCATTTATGCAAACATCAACTACTTTGAACCGTTTAAAATAAAATTCCCTAAAAGTTATTTTACAGGTGAGGTAAGATAATCCATTAAGCAGATAATGTGATCCCGTTAAGAGCAGTTGAGCGTCAGTAGTTTCATGTATAGTACTCCTATAAAAAACGAATAGTCGAGAGGAAATGAGCGCTAGAAATATTGTCAATCAGTTTTTCTTGAAGCTAAGATAAACAAAATCTGCTAATTTTCTAAAGTTATGGAAGCTTTTTTTGCATCTGCTGTTGGTAATATTCTGCTGGGTGTGCTAGGCAATGTTTTAACAGAAATTCTCTTTCATGTAACAGGGAAAGGTTACAAACTACTGAAAGGCAAGGAATCTTTGCAGCCATCTCTGAACAAGGCTCTTACTCCAATAATTCAGAAAGCCATAGCAAAAGTAGCTAGATATAGTCAATATAGTGATAATACTCAAATTAAAAGGTTGCAAGTTTTTCTTGCCTCTCCTGAAGTAGAGTCTATTGTCAGACAGATTTATGCAAGTAAATTGATTTCTAGTCAAAGTAGTAGCATAGATGCTATACGCGAAGAATTTGTTACTCTTTTCAGTTTGAACCTCAATACCCCTCAGAAACCTATTAAGCTTCGGCAAGCCTCTGCCGAAAAAACTAATTTTAAGCAATCCAGTCTCTTTGATCTCACTGTTGATGAATCTCAGGAATCTTTGGAAATTGCTGCTCAGGAAATTTTTGATTCAATATTAAAAGGCTGTGAGCAAGCTCTACAGCTTGCCATCAATAAAGGAACGCTGTCAGATCATGAAGCAAATTCTAATATCCGTTATCAAATGCTTCATGATGAACTTGCAGCTATACAAAAAAATCTTAATTTATTAACAGGAAAACATATTAATATCCAAGAAATTCTTGATTTTGAACTCAAGTATCGCCAGCAAATTACTAGCCGACATGGGTACATCACTCCACCTAATTTCGATACGGCTAGAAAATTACCTATTGATAAACTTTACGTTTGCCCTAATTTCATCAGCATACCTCGTTACAAAGATGAAAATCTAACAAGTCTTAAAATAGAAGAATTTTGCTCGTCTATATATCGAGTTGTGCTATTGGGAAACCCTGGGGGTGGAAAATCTACTTTTACTGATAAATTTTGCAATGATTTAGCAACTCGGTATGAAGCTAGATTGTTAGCTGGAAGACAAGTCACTCCAATTCATGTAATTCTTAGAGATTATGGAGCTGCTAAGAAAAAGCATAATTATTCAATTCTTGAGTTTATTCAAACAACGGCAGTTTCAAAATATCAACTTACCACTCCACCGCAAGGAGCATTTGAGTATCTATTACTAAATGGTCGTCTTATGGTCATTTTTGATAGATTGGATGAGTTACTTGATACAAGCTATCGACAAACAATAAGCGGTGATGTAGAGTCATTTTGCTCACTTTACCCTTCAGTACCTGTTCTAGTCACTTCAAGAGAAGTGGGATACAAGGAGGCACCGCTAGATGAAGAAAAATTTGCAACTTTTATTCTAGCTTCTTTTGATGATAATCAAATCAAAGATTATGTAAGTAATTGGTTGTTAGCTACAGAATCAGAATTAGAAAAAGAACAGCATACTAAAAAAGTTGAAGCTTTTATGGATGAGAGTAAAGTTGTACCAGATCTCCGCTCTAATCCACTAATGCTTGCGTTACTGTGCAATATTTATCGAGGAGAAGGTTACATTCCTAGGAATCGACCAGATGTTTATGAGAAATGTGCTGTAATGCTTTTTGAGCGTTGGGACAGAAGTAGAGGTATTCAAGTTTCTCTTCCTTTTGAATCACGTATTATCTTTGCAATGATGTACTTAGCTCACTGGATATATACAAATGAGACTTTGCAAGGAGGAGTGACAGAGCAAGAACTTATATCTAAGGCGACAGAGTATCTTTGCCAGCGTCAATTTGAAGATATTGATGAAGCGGAAAAAGCTGCGGTCGAGTTCATTGAATTTTGCCGTGGACGAGCTTGGGTCTTTACTGACACTGGAACAATGAAAGAAGGTGAGAGACTATATCAGTTTACTCATAGAACTTTTTTAGAATACTTCACTGCTAGTCATCTTGTGCGTGTAAGCCGTAGCCCAGAAAATTTGCAGGAATCACTGTTGGCAAAAATTTCTAGAAGAGAGTGGGATGTTGTAGGACAGCTAGCCTTTAGAATTCAAGATAAACAAACGGAAGGCTCAGGTGATGAGCTATTAACTGCGCTCATAAGAAAAGCTCATGAAGCACATGAAAGTGAAAGATGGAACTTATTATCTTTTGCAGCGAGATGTTTAAAGTTTATGGTTCCTAGTCCTGGAGTAAGGCGAGCAATTGTCACAGAGTGTACTGAATTTTGTATAAAGTTAGGGCTTGGATATTTAAATGGTGGGAAAGAATTTAAAACAAAATTAAAGAGTTTTGATGTTGACCAACCTATAAGAAAATTGTTATATGAGCTTTTAAATTCTACTACCGAAAATCGCTCAATTATAGCAGATGCATTCCAAAGTGAAATTATTAAATTTATTACTGAATCTAATGGAGAACAATCTTTTATAGCATATGAAATCGGTTGTCATTTGCACCTTGCTGTTTACTTTCATCCTGAGAAAGCAAAAATTTTCCAGCAAGAAGATTTAAATTTTTGGCAGAATGTTTCAACTTCAATATTTAATGCCTGTCTCAAGCCAATAAAAAGTATGTCTTCACAATATTATCGAGTTGGCATTCACTGTCTATTCCGAAAAGAAGTTACTATTATTGAACTTGTTAATTGGTATGGAGTTAGCTCAATTTTTAAACAAACTAAATACGTTGTTTATCCAAGGGTTAGCACATCACCTGTTGCAGAAAATATATTAATTAACTCACTTTTTCCTTTGAAAGAGCAAGATAAATATATTCATATATCTTATTTAGACATACTGGGTAAAATTTTTATTTCTTATCCATTACCACTAATCAGTGAAAGCCTTCCTGAACTCAATTTTAATATTTTAGATAGAATTGAGGATTATCATTTAAATAAGTTTCAAGCGGGTTCTCATAGCTCAGATGAAATTAAACTACCTCCTAGCGCTGTTTTTGCTGCATTTGTTATAGTTGCAATTTTTTTGGAAACAATGTTAGTAGAACAGATAAAAGAGGAGCGTAAAAAATTTATTGATAGAGTTAGACGTGAGCAATTTCCTGTTTGAAAAATTTTTAGAAGTACTTTTCTATCCAGATATTTACCTGTCAAGGATAATAAGATAAGAGCAGAGCTTGACGAGTCTAAACTTACACCTGAGCATAAAGATTTTATTTGGCGTTGGGTAAGACGAGAAATAAACCTTGTCGTTGAAAACGACCAGTCGAACAAACCCGATGCATTGGAACAAATCTAATGTGTCTTGGGTTGTAATGAGGTGATTGTGCAATGGACAAAGTAGAAAAGCATAGAGAATATATTAAAACATTACTAACTCATTATGCTAGTGATGATAAATCAGACGATCAAGTAGAAGTTCAACTGATTATTGATATAGAGCGAGATCATTATCAGTGGATGAATGTTGGCTGGCAAGGGTTAAACCGTATTTATCGATGTATTATGCATTTTGATATTAGAGATGGGAAAATTTGGCTTCAACAGAATTTGACCGATCAAAATCCGGCTGAGGAATTAGTTGCAATGGGAGTATCAAAAGAAGACATTGTGCTGGGTTTACAACCTCCATATAAACGACAGTACACAGAGTACGGTATCGCTTAAATTTTCTTCTTGATTGGGTGCATAATTGCAAGGGCATAATGCACTCAATCAATCGATTTGATAATATTAACAATCTGATACCAATTCTTTGTGAAGCTGCATAGAATTTTACCCCTCCCCGCTTGCAAAAGAGGGGAAAATCCGGTTCCCTCCTCGCTTGCGGGGAGGGTTAGGGTGGGGTTCTTTCCGCCTGCAAGTTCATATTAAATTGGTATGAGCGATCGCTTCTCAAATAATAAATCTTACCTGAAATGTATTAAGTTATAAATTATACCTAAAATAATTAAATGAGCCGGGTAAAACAGATAAAACCATTTAGCTCGTGAACCTTGTTTACCATTGAATTGAAAAACAATGAATCCTGCAAAAATTGCCCAATGCTGAAATATATTACGGATAAATAGAGTTCCTAAAATAAACTCAAAGATGCACCAGCAGAGCAACCACACTCTAGGCTTTAGTTTGTCTGTTAAAGACATCAAAAAAATTACTCCAATCCCATAAGCTCCATATTCAATCCCCAAACTTTCGGCAACTGCTGCACTCAATCCAATAATTATTAATTGCTGCCATAATTGCGAATAACGCCTTATTAAGTGCAACATCACAAGTCCAAGAACAAGTGTGTAGAGAATATTAAGTGCTAAACTCCGAAAAACAAAACTATAAATAGGCTGAGATATAATTGCTGTAATTAATAATCTGCTACCATAGCGGTATACATTTTGGGTGTGTTTTTCGCCTTTAGCCAGAAGCCATGCAAACAGGGGAAAGCTTAATCGTCCAATAAAGTGCAAGATTCTTAACTCTGGCATTAGCAAATAGCACACATGATCCAGAACCATGAACACTGCGGCTAAGATTTTAATGCTAAAAGCTGAAATTTTAATCACAACGTCACAGTTACCTTGGATTCCTTGATATAAAATCCCTAAAATCTGATGAATTTAATATAATAGTTATCCAAAATCCTAGCAATTTGATAACATTAATAAAAAAGGCAATGTCTACAATGGGCTGATTCCGCGTCGCCCTCTTCAGCAGAAAATGCAGAAACACTATGGCAAAGCGTAAGAAAAGCAATCTTCAGTGGATCAAAAAAACGCTTGAATTAAAACCTGACCATCGTTGGGAATCTCCATCAGGCTACAAAATATTTGTAGGAGATAGAGGCGCTGTTCGCATTAATGTTCCCCAGGATTGGATTCTTGAGCCACAAGAAAAATCTTTCAAGTTCCTCGATAAAAAACCACCCAATGATGATTGCTGCTTAGAAGTATCTTTCAATCGTCTGCCGCCTAACGACTGGAGTAAGTTTCCCCTAGAATCTACGTTGAAGAAAGTGCTGGAAGACGACAGTCGCAACATCATAGCTAAAGGAGAAATTGTTACTATCAAGCGCCAAACCGCCAGAATTGTCTGGACAGAGATGAAATTCATTGATGTTCAAGAAGAACCACGGGAAGCATTTTCACGAACTTGCATTGGTTTGGGGTCAAATGTTCAGTGCTTGATTACATTCGATTATTGGGCAGATCAAGCAAAACAATTAATACCCGTTTGGGATGAAGCTATCCGTAGCCTCACATTAGGGTTGTATATTCGTGACCCGATGACTGGTCTAGCTTTCCCAGACTAAGAGACTTCCAAATAAAAAAATATCCATTTTGATGTAGAGACTAGCAATTGCAACGTCTCTACAAGGATTTTGAAATAACGCAAAATTATTTTTCATACCGCAATCAGGAACGCCGTTTTTTCCACAGTTGGGGTAAATTAATAATACTCCTACTTTCAATATAAGGAATGAGTCTAGCTCCACTAACGCAGCTAATTTTAGAACGAGGTTTTGACCGATTTCAATCAGGATTAAAATCGCGTTTCGCTGCTTATCGGCTAGAATATACACTGACTTACTGTGAACCTACTGATAATTCAGCAATGCGTCTTGACTTTGAGAGTTCATTGCATCTCGGTAGAGTAACAGTTTGGGAGTCAGGAGGTTGTGAGATGGATATTCTTGAAATATCAACTGGTAACAATGTTTTTTATGAAAGTCACCAGTTCAACAACGAAAAGGAATTTCATCATACTTATCCAAGACTAGTGATTTTTATGCGTGATATGTTGCAACTTCAGTCAGACGATATTTAGTTCAAAGTTAGTATAAATAAATACTAACTGTAAGTTTATCTTAGTTGCATTTAGCTATAAGGCTTATTTGATTCGGTATCATAGCCATTTTATCTCCCCTTCATCGTAGGATAAACAGCATTTGTGATTCAAACCTTAAAACCCTGACATTAAAGATTACTTAAGTCATAATTCAATAGTTACTTTTATCACTAGTTCGTAGCTGTTTTAACTCATATCCTTATAAACATAAGACATCAACCAAATTAAAGTTTTTTGAACTTTAATCATCCAGTTTACTAAAGGAGATTGAGTGATGAATATCAAACAGATTCTTGCTGGTGTAGCACTTCTTTTACCATTTGCTGTTACTTCTATTCCTTCACAAGCATCAGCATTACAGGTTAATGTTAATCCCCACGCTATTAATAGACCCGCTCAAATAATAGCAAAAAAACCACCACAAATTAAGCGTTATGCACCACCAGTAAAAAAGAAAGTGTTGGTTCCTGCACATTGGGAAAAAACAAATCATGGTCGCAAGTGGGTTGCGGCTCATTATATATACAGGTAAAAACGTCTTATATCCCAATTAGTTGGGATATAAGAAGGGAAATATTCTCATCATCTCCCTGCTTCATTTAGTAGGGAGAGTGTCAAATGCAAGGCAAATCAAAACTTTTTATTCAAGATTTGAGAGATACTCATGAAATTGGCATCATTGACCAACGTTTTGGTTGCAGGTGCGTAGGCGAAGCCCGTCGTAGACATCGCCATCGGTGCAACTGCAACCATCAATCAGCCAAGTCAAGCCGAAAGTAGGCAAGGGTTTTATTGTGACACATCAGGAAACAAACCCGTGACAGTGTACACAAATTTTAGAGGAATTTCTGAGCCTTGGATTCGCTGGACTTCCAATTACTTCAGAGATGCTGGCTACAATAAACTAACGCGCTGTCAAGACGTAAGTCAACGTTTGGAAACTTACCGCCGCGACAGAGACTTGAGGTTTATTACTGTCGGCAAAATGAACGGACAAAATGTGATTTGCACCGCAAATCAAGTCAATGGACGCTGCGAAAAGTTGATATTGACTCTCAAACCTAATGAAGATGGGGTACAAGCGCTAAATAATCTCTTGGCTTGGCGGCAACCCTTAAGTAAAAGTAATAGAACACCTTACGTTGATTTGAGGGAACATCTAGGGATTCCCAAAGAATAAATTACAGCTTTTTTCCTGTGTTACATTTGAAGTGGGATAGTAGTAAAGTTACAAAGCTATAGTTTAGGTTCCATAAGCCTAACTGGTGCGCCAATCTCTGATATTCAGCGTATACCGCCGAGTGCTTGAAACTATACCATCGTTTGATTAGCTCAGTTGGCAGAGCGATCGACTCATAATCGATGTGTCACAGGTTCGAGTCCTGTATCAAACACCAAAGGAAGTTAGCTCACTGGTAGAGCAATCGACTCATAATCGATGTGTTGTAGGTTCGATTCCTATACTTTCAACCAACCCTGTCCGGGTCAAAAGACAATACCCTTCCAAGGTAGCCAATATGGTACGGGAGAAATCCTAAAACGGTTCGAGTCCGTCATTTTCCAAACTCTGCGGTGCAAGTGTTTTGCTGTCGCTCATTACTCGCAAGGGTAATGTTTGGTAGCTACAGTTAAAGAGCTAGTGCAACTGCATTTGTCCTTAACTTGAGTATGTCCCTTCGTTTTCTACATCTAGTTTTCCTTCAGAATTCTAGATTGGCAAGTTGAACGGCATATTTGAGCGCAGTTATTTTTCTCCAGATTGCTAGGGAAAGTAACAGCAATCTTAATCCAGTTATGGAGAAACTTTTGCCCGCATCTTAACTGTAAACACTTGCATTAGCAGAGTTAAAAAATTTGTAGTATAATAATACAAACAGCTAAAATAAATCCTTTAGATGAATGGCCGAAGATTGGGAAAAGGGATAAGGAAAAACTACCTTTTTATTTCTTAACCTAGACAAGTGTGCCATTCTTTGAAGACTAAACTGCTGTTACCTGTGAGGCTGCGATTTAAATTCCGGGTGGTATTTAATTTCAAGCAAGGTTATAAATGTTTTGATTAAATCTTCTTAGCTGGTTGTGTTAGGGAACTCCAAAAAATAAATTATCCAATTTGTCTAATCAACTAAACTTCTTTCTTCCTTGTCCCCCTTGTCCCTCTGCTATGGAATATTTTTTACTTGGAAGTCCCTTAGCGCAGCTCACCTAAAGCATCGCTCAAATTATCTATGCAAATTACTATGTGGCAAACCTTTTATATCAAACCTAACGAAATCGGCATCTTATATCACCGCAGTGACTTTAAGAAAATTTTGCAACCTGGTACACACACATATTTAGGTCGGCATTGGCAAGTAAAAATTTATGACCTCAATCAGCCACTAGCTCAAATTGAAAACCTAGAACTGTTGTTGCGAAATCACCAAGCCGAACTACAAGAACACTTATTGATTATCAGAACCGCATTCAATCAAGTTGCATTAGTCCGCTACGGTCAAAATTGGGTAAGCGTTGCACCAAATAAATTGATTGCTTTTTGGCGTGGTTTTATTGAAGTAGAGTCTTATATATTCAACTTGGAAGAAAGCTTAGAATTGCCTAGTTCCTTTGTACAGCAATTGCGCTCAGTTGCGTTGAATGGAGTGAAGAAGTTCCAAATCTCGGAGTATGAGATTGGTTTACTATATCTGCAAAACAATTTTGTGCGACCTTTAGAACCAGGAGAGTATGCTTTTTGGTCGGTAGATAGAGATGTTACTGTCAGAACTCTTAGCCGAATTATCCCTAACCCAGACTTTCCCCTGGAAGATGTACTCATTGAAAAACATCCCGGCTTTATAGCTGCCTACTGTGAAACCGTGCAATTACTGGCTTCGCAAGTTGCAATTGTGCGATATCGAGGGAAAGTGATTTCTATTTTGCCACCCACCAGCCGCAAGTTATTTTGGCAGGGTGTTGCAGTGGAAATTCTCGACATTAGCGCTGATGCTCAGTTACAGCCTACCTTAGTGGCTGAGTTGGTTGAAGGTTCAACAGAAGTAAAATTGCTCAGTCGTAACTGTTTGCATATTTGCCAAGTTCCGGCCCAGCACGTTGGATTAGTATACATTAATCAAGAGTTTCAAGGACTGCGATCGCCAGGAGTACACGCTTGGTGGTTATTTGGCCGTTCCTTTCAAACCGAGACAATTGACCTCCGACTCCAAAATATGGAAGTATCCGGTCAAGACATCCTCTCTAAAGATAAAGTACCTCTGCGGTTGAACTTGACGGCTGGCTTCCGCATACTCGACCCATTGAGAGCAAAAAACGGGTTATCAGATATTTCTGGTTATCTGTACAAAGAATTACAGTTTGCTTTGCGTGGTGCGGTCGGCGAACGCAACTTAGATGCTTTATTAGAAGATAAAGGTGCAATGGATAGAAGCATCTCTGAATATATTCGCCAGAAAGCCGCAGACTATGGAATTGAAGTAGATTCTGTAGGTGTCAAAGATATTATTTTACCTGGTGAAATTAAGACTATCTTGAGCAAGGTAGTCGAGGCAGAAAAAGCTGCTCAAGCAAACGTAGTCAGACGTAGAGAAGAAACTGCTGCTACTCGTAGTATGTTAAACACTGCCAAAGTGATGGAGGATAACCCGGTTGCGTTGCGTTTGAAGGAACTCGAAGTTTTAGAGCGGATTGCAGAGAAGATTGATCGGATTCAAGTTAACGGCAGCTTGGATAGTATTTTAACTGACTTGATTCGCATGAATCCGTAGTAACTTGACAAATTAGCCTTTAATAACTCAGATCTCTTCTTAACACCAAGTAGTAGTAAGTTTTTGCTTAGAGCATCAGAGTTTCGTAGTGGCTCTTACGGAAACTGGGATAGTATACTTGTATTATAGTTACTCTGATTAATATATGGTAAATGTAAAGCTTTCCCTTGAAGGTGAAAAAACTGATATTGCCGCCGAAAAACTGTTTGAAACCACTGGTCTAGAGGGTAGTTGGGAGCTAGCAGCAAATTCTGTGCCTGCCAAAGAAGGTACATTGGCAGTCATAGGTACTGTGGTCGGAATTGTAGGAGGTACAGTTGCAGTTGCAGAACAAATACGTAAATGGTATCAGGAACACAAACGATCTAATAAAAAGTTTGATGTAGTACTTGTAGCTGACGATGTGCGAGTGGTCTTAGAAAATGCCACCATTGAAGACATCTGTGCAGTTTTAGAAGAGTTGGAGAGTTAATGTGCAGACGCTTTACATCAAATTAGTACCGCTTGAAAAGCACTTTGTAGAATTGCGTTATGCAGTAGGACATCCAGCAAGATACGAAACACAACAGCTTGATGTATCATCAATTGAAAACTTAATTCAGAAGGCAAAAGGTAGCTACTACATGCTGATGCCTGATTTAAAAGGGATTGGGTATCAATTATTTTGTTGGTTGGATGGAACTGGCAGGTGGCTAAGTCGAGCAATTAATAATTGTACAGACGAAGCGTTAATTCTGGCGCTAGATGTGCGTGAACGATTAGGACATCTGCCTTGGGAGACGTTGCATAATGGAGAGCAATTTTTAATAGAACGTGTTAATCCAGTTGTTGTACCAATACGTTGGGTTGATCGTTCTGTTCAAGATTCAGAGGATACCCAGCAACGTCCTTTACGGATTTTATTCATGGCAACATCGCTAGAAAATGTAGAACCACCACTCGATTTTGAGCGGGAAGAGGCTCAAATTTTGACAGCAACAAGAGATATTCCTCTCGATTTACGAGTGGAAGAAAGTGGTTGTATTGCAGAACTAAGCAAACTCTGGGGACGTTATCGTGAACCATTCGACGTTTTTCATCTAACAGGACATGCATCTATTAAGAATGAGCAACCGTTTTTTATTACAGAAACTGAAACTGGGGAACTTCATGCTGCTTACGCATCAGAGATTGCTTCAGCTTTAAGATTTCGCATACCACAACTAGTGTTTTTATCAGGCTGCCGAACAGGTGAAGCGGCGAGTGATGGTGCAGTATCTTCTTTAGCTGAATCATTAATTGAGCAAGGTTGTCGAGCCGTTTTAGGATGGGGACGACCGATCGCAGATGTAGTAGCAACACAAGCCGCAGCATATCTCTACAGCAAACTAGCTGCCGGCTATGAACTTTCGGAGGCACTTGCCAGTACTTATCAATACCTACGAAAGGCCAAGGTAGAGGATTGGCATCTACTTAGGCTTTATATCCGAGGTCAGTGTCCAAAAGCATTGGTTGAACCATTAGGCGATCAGGTATGGT
This sequence comes from Nostoc sp. DedQUE02, assembly GCF_034531035.1. Taxonomy (NCBI): domain Bacteria; kingdom Bacillati; phylum Cyanobacteriota; class Cyanophyceae; order Nostocales; family Nostocaceae; genus Nostoc; species Nostoc sp. DedQUE02. The sequence continues at coordinate 49,852 of NZ_JAVRBY020000041.1, forward strand.
TGCCAGAAGAACCGATTTATAAGCAGTTTCTAGATTCACAGGGAATTGTTCGGGTTGCCACACCACAGGAGTTTGTAGGAAGACGCAGAACACTGCAACGTAGCTTGAGAGTATTACGAACAGCAGATAAGTTAGGTGTAATTTTATATGGTTTAGGTGGAGTTGGTAAAAGCACTGTTGCAGCAAGGCTTTTAGAACGTTTACAAGGCTATGACGAAATTTTTATCTATCGACAATTAGATGAGGATAAGCTGCTAAGGCAGCTTGCTGAACAATGTCTTTCAGCAACGGGACAGGAAATTTTACAAAGCAATCTGCCACTCACGCAAAAGTTAACCAAATTCTTACGAGAAGGACTGAATGAGCAAGCACAGAGACTAATCTTTGTTCTTGATGACTTTGAAGCTAACCTAGAATTGAGAACAGACGGTAGCGCAGTCTTAAAGCCTGAAGCTGTAACAGTCTTGATATCTTTATTGAAGGCAATAACTCAATCGCGTCTTCCACACCGGATTATTATTACATCCAGGTATGATTTTTTACTTCCAGAGCTAAATCAGCGATTCCATCGAGAGCAGTTAGCTGCCTTATCAGGTACTGATTTACAGAAAAAATGTAACCGTTTAGTATCTTTTGCACCTGGTTCTGAAATCGATCGAGAGTTACAACTCAAAGCTTTGGCAACTTCGGCAGGTAATCCTCGTTTGTTGGAGTGGTTAAACAAAGTTTTACAAGTGCAACAAGTTGGTAAAAACCAAATACTAGAACAGGTAGACAAAACTACCCAAGAGTTTCGTGAAAGTATTCTGGCAGAGGAATTACTAAATCGACAACCAATTAAATTGCAACGAATGCTTGGGTTTAGCTTGGTTTATCAATTACCAGTGCCTCAGTCTGCGATAGAAGTTCTTTGTCCAAAAACTTTCGATGTAAATAGTTATATTTCTAGAGCAGTTGCATTAGGTTTACTTGAGTGTATACATTCTCAAGAAGAAACTTTGTACTATGTTCCACGAATTATAGAGCCGCTTCTTGATTTTCCTAAAGATTCTATAGAGTTATACAGAACTGCGGCGGAACATTTAGATAAATTATGGTTTTTGAAAGGTTTTGAAAAGAGTATAGAAACAGAGGAAAAACTATCAGAAAGCTCTCTGCTTAATGATCCTTTTGAGAAATCCATGCCGACTGATAGGTTGTTTGAGTTATATCGACTTGCAACTCAAGCTTTGAATCCTGACTTATTAGGTAGAGCAAATTGGTTTTTAGTCATGCGGCTCAACCGCCAAGGAAGGTATAGAGAAGTAGTGACACTATGTAAATTTGTTCGTGATGGAGCTTTTGGTCACTTAGGAATTTATATTATCTCTTTTAGGCTCCTCTACTACTTAGCAAAAGCGCAAGAACATATTGGTGAAGTGGAAGAGGCTTTGTATAACTATCAGGAAGCGTTAAAATTTTGTTCTGATGAATATGAAACTGAAAAAGCTGCAATACTTCATGATTTAGGGGATTTATACGTTAAGCAGGGTAACTATCAGCAGGCACTAAATATATGTCAGCAGGTTATTAAGATTGATGAAAAAGATAATAATAAGCTAGGTAAAGCTAAGTCTATTGGTCTAATGGCAAATATCAAGAGAGAATTAGGCGAACCCGAAGAAGCACTTAAATTATATGTGAAATCACTAGAGCTTGCTCAAAAAACAGGTGATAAAAATTTTCTCTATGCTTTACGAAATAATATTGCCACTCTTCAAGTTGATCTTGGCCAAACTGATGCTTGGGATAATCTATTACCAAATTTAGTTTCACATGGAATGCAGTCCCAAAAACTTGAAGATAAAATTTTCCTCTTCAGCAATACTGCAATGCTCAGGCTTCAACAAGGTGAAATGGAAGAGGCAAGAGAGATTTTAGAGTACTTAAATGACTTACTACCCCAAATTGATAACTCTTGGCTCAAAGCACTACTTTTACATAATCTAGCCACTTTCCGCTCAGATTGTGGAGATCGAGAGATTGCTTTAGAGCTTTACAATCAAGCTCTCGAACTGCACAGAAATAATGGCGATCAACCGCGTGAAGCAATGACACTTCAGGAGATAGGTATTCTCTATGAGCGTCAAGATAATGTCAGTGAAGCTTTAAAGTTTCTCGAAGATGCTTACCAGTTGTCGTTGAGGATTGGCAATAAAGACACTCAAGCCCATGTTTTGCCACGAATTGCATCAATACTAATTGATCAAGATAATTTAGATGAGGCCGAAGAGAAATTAAATACAGCTTTAGCAGTAGTCAATCAATTTAACAATCCAAAACATCATGCGCTCGCTCTTAGAGAAATGGGACGGCTTCAAATAAAACAGAAAAATTATAATAGAGGAGCAAATTCTTTAAGACAAGCTTTAGAAAAATGCAGTTCAGTTGTTGATGTTGTTCTTCAAGCTACTATTCTCAAGCTTTTAGGAGAAGTTCTTTCCTTTCTTGGTGAAGTAGACGTAGCAATTGAGTATTTAACAAAATCTCTCAATATTTACCAAAAACTAAATTGGACTAAAGATGTCGAAGAAGTTAAAGGGCTAATTAAGAATACTCAACTAAAAAAGCCTGTACAGTTGTATCAAGCAGCAGCAACCGAAGCAGAAAAGGGTAATGCAAGAGTGGCGCTTGATTTACTTGAGGAAGCCCTACTTATGATTGAACAACTTGACGATGAAGAAATGAGGACACGCATTTTGTTATCAATGGGAAACCTTTTGATACATGAAGGAGATTTTGCGGAGGGTGTTAAAAGAGCATCACAAGCGATTGAAATTGCCAAACAACATAATCTTCCTGAGAGGGAAAAGATAGAAAATATTGCCCTTGCAGTACAGTACGAAAAACTCAGACACCTTTTTGATTCGGCTCAGGAAAAATGCGAAAGCCAAAAATTTGAAGAAATGCTGAATTTAGCTCACCAATGTTTAGAACTTTCAGAAATATTAAAGGATGTTCACTGGTGTTCAGAAGTTTTCTCAATGCTTGGTCAAATCAAGGCACATCAGGGCGATTATCAAGGTGGAGTACGAGATTTGGAAAGAGCGGTTTCTTTGGCTCAAGAAAATCAACTTGATGGAATTAACGAATTACAGGAAATAATTTTCACAGTAAAGAATAATGAGGCAGTTTGCTTATATGAACAAGCTAATTTTGCTGCTCAACAAGGAAATATAGAAGAGGCAATTGAACTTGCTCGAAAAGCGTATGAATTTCAGTGCAGTATCAATCATAAAAACAGCCAACCTGCTACTTTAGGATTGCTGGGACAACTATTACTAGCCCAAACTAAATCCGATGAAGGATTAAAGCAGCTACAGCGAGCATTAGATATTGCCCAAGAGCTACAAGCACAAGAAACTATAGATCAGCTTCAAGAGATGATTTCCGTATTTTCCGGGCAGATTGAAGATCAAGATATTGGTGGTGAGCAATTATAGAATTTTATGCGATCGCCCCATTTAATCTAAAAAAATCGTCATTTAAAATAGTCTTTTACTTTACAGTTTTTCTTAAAGCAAAATGCAAGCAAAACCTTAAAACCAGACTTCATAAGAGTTATACTGTCTAAAGCATCAAAATAGATTGTTAGTACATAACCCTGCAACTCGGATTTAGGCTATAAATAGGTTCTTTTTTCTCCCGCCGCGAAAAAACCTTGCGTTATATGATGTTGAGGAGCGATCGCTAGGTTCGGAGTAATCCCAGGAGTGCATTTGACGGAAAGGTAGACCCATCTTTTGGAAGACGTACTTCTCTTTCACACCAGAAGCTACTAGGTCAGGCTTCAGCGCTTTGATAAATTCCTCGAATTCGTAAGCGGTAACGTCGTCATAAACGATGGTGCCGTTTTCGATGTAGTGAGTGGTACGTTTGTAGTCGTCATTATGAGCGAACTCATAACCAGTACCAATCATCTTCATGCCCAAGTCTTGGAAAGCTGGGACAACGTGGCGAGGACGTAGACCACCAACCATGATAGCAACGGTCTTACCTTCCAAGCGGGGGCGGTACTTAGCAACTACCGCATCCATTGTTGGCTGATATTTGGCGATAACCTTCTCAGCGTTTGCTTGGATTGTTTCGTCAAACTTGGAAGCGATTTCCCGTAAAGATTCAGCAATCTTGGTGGGGCCGAAGAAGTTGTATTCCAACCAGGGTATACCATAAGCTTCTTCCATGTGACGGCTGATGTAGTTCATCGACCGGTAACAGTGGATGAGGTTCATCTTCACATTGGGGGTCATCAACATTTCGTTGATGGTGCCATCACCTGACCACTGAGCGACTACGCGCAAGCCGATTTCTTCTAACAGGATGCGGCTAGCCCAAGCATCACCACCGATGTTGTAGTCACCAATGATGGCTACATCATAAGGAGTACCTTCAAACTGAAGTGTACCGTCTTTTTTCGCTTGGTCTGCTCTGGTGAATACCCAGTCACGAACCATGTCGTTCGCAATGTGGTGTCCCAAAGATTGGGAAACACCCCGGAAGCCTTCGCAACGCACGGGTACAACTGGCTTACCAATTGTTTTTGATGTCTTGCGAGCAACAGCTTCGATGTCATCTCCAATTAGACCGATGGGGCATTCAGATTGAATGGAAACACCACGGTTGAGGGGGAAAAGTACATCTAGTTCTTCGATCAGCTTGACAAGTTTCTTGTCACCGCCGAACACGATATCTCTTTCTTGGAAGTCAGAGGTGAAGTGCATGGTACCAAAGGTATCAACACCTGTGGTTCCAATGTAGTAGTTACGACGACCAGACCAAGACCAGTAACCGCAACCTACAGGCCCGTGGCTGATGTGGATCATGTCCTTAATAGGACCCCAAACCACACCTTTAGAACCGGCGTAAGCACAACCACGAGCGGTCATTACTCCAGGCAGGGATTTGATGTTAGACTTAACGCCGCAATCGGACTTACCTTCTTCGTATACGCCTAAGTGCTTTTCGCGCTTTTTAGCAGCTTTTTCTGGGTAAGCACTGAGAACTTCTTTAATTAGTTCTTTTCTTTCTTCGATGATGTTTTGATTTTCTGGAGGTGTCATATTTAGCCTCTGTGACTCGTAAGGATCGGGGCATAGGGGGACTAGGAGTCCCCTCTAAGGTTAGGGGGGAGATGCTAGAGAGAGGAAAAGGTAAGATATAAAACTCTTCCTTTTTCCTTGTGCTAAAGCGTTATTTATTAGCAGCGACTTAGACTACAGGAGCTTCAGCAGCAGTCTTACCAACCAACTTGGCAGCATTTTCGTCGCTTTCGAGAATACCGAATTCAATCAACAATTCTTCTAGTTCTTCCATTTCGATGGGTGTAGGAATAGCCAGATTCTTGTTGTCGATAATTTTTTGAGCCAAAATCCGATATTCGTTAGCTTGGTTGCTTTCTGGAGCGTACTCGTTAACGGTCATCCGGCGCAATTCTGCGTGTTGAACAATGTTGTCGCGAGGTACGTAGTGAATCATTTGGGTGTTCAACCGTTTTGCCAAGGTTTCGATCAATTCGATTTCTCGGTCTGTGTTACGGCTGTTACAAATCAAACCACCCAAACGCACGCCACCGGTGTGAGCATACTTAAGAACACCACGAGCAATGTTGTTAGCAGCATACATCGCCATCATTTCACCAGATGTAACAATGTAGATTTCTTGTGCCTTACCTTCGCGGATTGGCATTGCGAAACCACCACATACAACGTCACCTAATACGTCGTAAGATACGAAGTCTAGGTCTTGGTAAGCACCATTTTCTTCTAAGAAGTTGATGGCGGTGATAATACCACGACCAGCGCAACCTACACCGGGTTCTGGACCACCAGATTCTACGCAACGAACGTTACGGAAACCGGTTAACATTACTTCTTCGATTTCGATATCTTCTACTGCACCACGTTCTGCGGCGAGGTGAAGAACGGTTGTTTGAGCTTTGCTGTGCAGCATCAAACGGGTGGAGTCAGCTTTAGGGTCGCAACCGACGATGAGGATGCGTTGACCCATTTCTGCCATAGCTGCCAAGGTGTTTTGGGAAGTGGTAGATTTACCGATACCGCCCTTACCGTAGAAAGCTATCTGTCTTATATTTTCTTCTGTCATGACTCGTATTTCCCTGCAATTGGTTGGTTAGTGGGTCTTTGCTTTTGTCAGTTGCGTTCACGCCAGTTGAGCGACAGTAGTGAGCGCGTGTAGAGCATCGTTGGTAGCGTTGGCATAAATGCCTGCTGGGGGCGATCGCTCCACAGCCAAAATTATTGACACTAAGTTCATCGATCTTCCTCGTTAAAATTTTTTTCTTTTGATTTTTTGTCCTTTGTCCTTTGTCATTTGTTTTGACAAAGAACAAAGAAAATTACGCGGTTTACAAATACGTCATAATGTGTTTCAGCTTACAAGATTCGATAGGACTTGATGTTGTTATTTGTCAACAATCAATGCATAGTCCTATTACTTGTTCAAAATAGCGCCCTTCATATTTGTGACGCGATCTAGTGCAGCTTTGGTGTCTTCTGCTGACACTCCACGCACAGCCATTGCTTCACTGAGATGCTTGGCGATCGCATCGAAGTGTTGTTGCTGTAGGTTCAATCCTGCGTGGGTTTTGTCCATTGGACGACCGCCGTATTGCTTTGGCCCCTCAAATATTTGAGCTAAGAAAGCAACTAGATGATTGCGTTGCTTCGCCATGTCTGTACCAGCAAAAATGGGAGCGAGGAGGCTGTCTGTGGCAATGCGTTTGTGGAGTTCATCTACTACTTGTTCAATAGCTGGTTGTCCACCCATGTTGTCGTACAATGTGCTCATATCCTGTTCCTTTGAAGCGAGTTGGATGATGAAATTTGCAAGTAGGCGCTTAATGTATGAAGCCTATATGCTGTTAGCCGTGATAGCTAATTTAGCTATTGGTTGTCGGTAGGATTGAAGCATTGATGTGGAGACAATTATATGGTTCAAATCCTACTTTCTGTTCCTGGCTGAATGCATATTAGAGCGTATTTGTAGATTACGTTAAGTCCTACAGCAATTCCTAAACTGCTTCGACTACAAGGCTCTTGCTGACACGATCTTGTAATCTGGCTTCGATCGCAATTTTCAGAGTTGCTGTACTACTAGAACAGGAACCGCAAGCACCTTGCAGTACAACTTTAACGCGATCGCCTTCTACATCATAGAGTTCTACATCTCCCCCGTCAGCGATGAGTACGGGTCTGACTTCTTCATCGAGAACTTTTTGAATTAGAGCAATCTTTTGCACGTTTGTTAGCGATCGCTCTTTGGACGTAACAATTTCTGTGGCAACTTGTACGCCGTAATTGTTGAGAGCAGGTGAGGCGTATTCCTGTTGAACTGATCTAATAATATCATCAATGTTCGCCAGACAGGAACCGCATCCGCCACCAGCTTTTACATAATTTGTTACTTGTTCGGCATCCGTAAGATGATTTTCTAGAATCACGCGACGAATCTTAGACTCGCTGATGCCAAAGCAACTGCAAACTAATGCGCCTTCATCGTCATCATCGTGGGTAGCTAGAGGAATGCCACGATAATTATAGATAGCGGCTTCTAGGGCTTCTTGTCCCATGACAGAGCAATGCATCTTTGCTTCTGGTAAACCACCCAGGTAATCTGCAATGTCTTTGTTGGACACTTTCAGAGCTTCATCTAAGGTTAAACCTTTGACCATTTCGGTTAATGCACTAGAAGATGCGATCGCACTAGTACAGCCAAAGGTTTGAAAGCGAGCATCTAGAATCTTATCAGATTCCACTTCCACTTTCAGGTGCAATCTCAGAGCATCACCGCAAGCAATGCTGCCGATTTCACCCGTTGCAACCTTAATTCCAGGTTCGCTCGTTTCTTCAATTTCTCCCTGATTTTTGGGATCGTAAAACAGTTCTAATACTTTATCGGTGTAGTCCCACATATTAAGTTCCGAGTGCTGAGTGCTGTTAGCGGAAGCGGGGCGTTTAGCCCGTGCTGAGTTATGAGTGGAGGGATTGGGGAAGGGGTAATGGGGAAAGGGGAAAAATCATTCCTTTACCCTTTACCCTTTAACCTTTTCCCATTTTTTCCCAGTCCCTAACGATGCGCTAGTGCTTGTTCTTGTCCTTGCAACCAACCTGCATCATCATTTTTGAAGGGTGAGAGGGCGCGTAAACGTTCTACAATACTGGGCATTACCTCTATTACTCGATCGATTTCGGCTTCGGTTGTGTAGCGACAAAGACTGAAGCGGATAGAACCGTGCAAAGTTGTATAGGGTAAGCCCATTGCCCGCAGGACGTGAGAGGGTTCCAGAGAACCGGAGGTGCAAGCAGAACCGGATGATGCACAGATACCGAATTTGTTCAATAACAGTAAAATTGCTTCACCTTCGATGTACTTGAAGCCAATATTTGTGGTGTTTGGCAATCTCTGCGTAACGTCACCGTTAACTACACAATCGGGAATTTTAGCGAGTAAAGTTTGTTCGAGGCGATCGCGCAGCTTTCTTTCTCTTGTGATCGCTTCTTCTAAGTGTAACAGTTCTAGTTCCGCAGCTTTGCCCAAGGCAATAATTCCTGGAACATTCTCTGTTCCCGCCCTACGTCCGCGTTCTTGGTGTCCCCCAATCATGAAGGGACGGAAGCGAACTCCACGCCGGATATATAAAGCACCAATTCCTTTTGGCCCGTGCAGCTTGTGACCAGACAGGGTTAACATATCTACCGTGCTAGTCTTCATATTTAAGGGAATTTTTCCCACTGCTTGCACCGCATCTACATGGAAGATAGCACCATATTCTTTGACGCGCAACCCAATTTGTTCAATCGGGAAAATCGTGCCGGTTTCGTTATTAGCATACATAATTGTCACCAGGGCGGTGTTACCTGTCAAGGAAGCTTCTAGTTCATCTAAATCTAGCTGCCCTTGATGATTTACTGATAGATAGGTAACACTATAACCTTGAGTTTCTAATTGTTTGCAGACATTGAGTACTGCTGGATGTTCAACTTGGGTAGTGACGATATGTCGCTTTTCTGGTTGCGCCAATAGTGCAGCTCGAATCGCGGCGTTATCTCCCTCAGTACCACAACTTGTGTAGACAATTTCAGACTCATCGGCTCCCAGGATGGCTGCAAGTTGTTCTCTTGCTGTTCTCACTGCTTTACCGACTTGCCCACCAAAGGTATGCATACTGGAGGGATTGCCGTAATAATCCGTCAGGTAAGGTAGCATTACCTCTATTACTTCTGGGTCTACCTTAGTGGTGGCATTATTATCGAGATAGATGCAGTTATTTTGCATTGTTGTCTTCTAATTACGAATTACGAATTATTTGGGGTTGGTGCTTTTGCAACTGTTCCGAGTATTTCTGGGAATAACAGTTAAACCAACGTTCCCAGTAATCTTGTTTATTTGTTAATTTAGCGACTATGCGGTTGTAATTAGCAAACCAGCCTTCCCAGTAATCACTAGGCTGCTTAACGCAACCGTCGCAGGTGGGACAACCAGCTTTACACTGAGGCACGGTATGAATGCTACCAACGCAGTTTGTACAAAGTTCAGGGTCAATCCAGTGCTGTCCATCAACTACTTTTACTGCATTTGTGGGACATGCCGTTAGACAGAGATTGCAGGAAATACACTGGCTAGTAAGAATTTTGTAAGCCATGATTTATTCTCCTTTTAGGCGTGGGGAGTGGGGAGTGGGGAGTGGTAAGTGGTGGTGAGTGGGGAGTGGTGAATATTGAAATTCCCTACTCCCTACTCCCTATTCCCTATTCCCTATTCTCTAATTCCTTAACGTATTGCTCGTAAAACTCTAAAGCAACCTTTTCAATTACGTCGTAAGCTTCAACAGTCTTGATTCCAGCTTCTTGCAATTTTTCTTGAGGACAGTTACCAATCTTGGAAACTAAAACTGCTTTGCAATCTGCGATCGCTTTCATAATATGCTCAAAAGAAGCTTCTTCGCCGTATCCACCTTGGCAGTATTGGTCAATTTTGCGATGGCTGACAAAGCGAACTTCGTTTCCACCCACTTCGTAAATTTGGAATTCTTTCGCATGACCGAAGTGTTGGTTAACCAATCCGCCGCCTTTGGTTGCTACTGCAACTAAAACTTTCGGACTGTTGGCAATTTTCTTACCAGCTAGCGCCTTGTCTTTGGCTACTTTAAGTTCTTCTTTAAACTTCTCAATTCCTTCGTGAACAGTAGCGCGTTGCTCCATGTCATATTCTGGAGTCATTTCCAAGAATTTCTCTTTGGAAAATTCTTGGCTGCGGTCTTCTCCCAACAATCCTACTGCATCGGCACGGCACTGGCGACAGTGACGCATCATTTTCATGTTACCGGAGCAATTGTCTTGAACTTCTTTGAGTTCTTTGGGTGTGGGGCCACGTTGACCAGTTAAACCGAAGTGTGTGCCATGCTCTGGTGCAGAAATCAATGGCATGATGTTGTGCAAGAATGCACCTTTCTCACGAATGACTCGATTCACTTCGACTAAGTGCTGGTCATTAATTCCGGGAATCATCACTGAGTTGACTTTGCACAAGATATCAGCATCTTTTAGGGCTTGCAATCCTTCCATCTGTCTTTCGTGGAGGATTTTTGCACCTTCAAGACCTTTGTAACGCTTGCGTCTGTAGTGAACCCAAGGATAAATCTTAGCACCGATCTCTGGATCTACCGCGTTAATGGTGATCGTAACGTGATCTATATTTAATTGTTTAATGCGATCGATGTAGTCAGGCAGCATTAAACCATTGGTTGATAAACACAGCTTGATGTCTGGTGCTTGCTCTGCAATCAACTCAAATGTGCGGAAAGTCTTTTCTGGGTTCGCCAATGGGTCGCCAGGGCCGGCAATTCCCACAACTGTCATTTGGGGAATCTTGCCACCAATGACCAAAGCTTTGTGTGCTGCTTGTTCTGGTGTTAGCAATTCGCTAACTACTCCAGGACGGCTTTCGTTAGCGCAATCATATTTGCGGTTGCAATAGTTGCATTGAATGTTGCAAGCTGGTGCAACTGCAACGTGCATCCGGGCGTAGTGGTGATGAGCGTCTTCGCTGTAGCAGGGATGTTTAGCAATGCGTTCTTGGAGCTTTTCGTCCCTTTCCACGGTGGTGCTGGTGGTGCTGTCGCAGCCGCAACCACCGGATTTTGCTTGGGTTGGCGATTCCGTAGCGTTGGAGTTGAGGAGTCGTGTAGACGGTGATGTCATTGAGTTTCGCAAAAGGTCGGTGGACTTGGCTGCCACTGTGGGAGATGCTGTTGCCACTCTCTATGCCCAGGAATTGAAGTCGCGTCTTCCACACTGCCTGCAAACCCTTGGGTTCGGGTAACTTGTTTTCAAGTAAGGCAGGCGATAGATATCTGATGTTCGGCTGGTGTGTGTCAACGTTCGGTTCTTGGGTAGAATTTGTGCTTACAGCCGCGACTTCTTTTCACTTTAGGCTTGGTGCTATGTCATCCCTCCACTCACTTTTCGCTTTGTTTTGTTTCAGAGCGTTAGGTGATTGGCGATATAAGATTTATAGCAGCCATCTCCTAGCCAAACATTGCGTCTCTCTAGGATAGAATTTATTGGATTTATTACGTTTGTACTCAAATACTAAAAACCCTAATTCTTCAAGCATTCCAAGAATTAAAAAAGTTTTTTTCAGGTAGGGGTGCTAGTATTTTTTGGTTGGGGTTCTAGTGTTTATAGATAGGGGTTCAGGATTTCTTTGTACTCAGCCACAACCCAATCCCAGCAAAGAATTTAATCTACTTGCAACTGGATTTTGGTTATTTAAATGTGTACTCACTTTGCCCTCAATTTGCGTTACAAGCAAGAAATGCCAAGGGTTTGAGGGGGAAAAACTGAAGTAATCTATCTTGTTCTACTCCATAAACGTGCGAAATTTAATTCTGTATCTAACATATCATTTTTTTGAGGGTAAAAATGCACTTCATATTCTTTTAATTTTTCTTTGACCCTTCGACTTTGCTCAGTGTTAACAATGATGTTCAATTATGACTTTAAGCCTTGCCTGGTAAGCCATATAAGCTAGTGAGAATAGATGTATTGCTGCACATAATTTTCAAAAAATTTAACTTTTCAGTTCTTTTTTTTCATTCCCACAATGAGGAGATGGGTAGGAAACTCTCAGATTTTGTGTTTGAGAGAAACAACAAACTATAATCTAACATGATTGAGCGATCGCAATGAATTTTCTGAATTGCTCACTACAAACCTTAACAAAAAACCTCACCCCCTTCCTGCGTCGGAAAGAACAAAAGTTTAAAGTCTTTCTCTTTTTAAGAGAGAGGATTTTCAGATACCGCTCTTTGTTGCTGATACTATTTAGCTACAATCAAACCAAACGTGAAAAAATCTTAAATTATGATAGCCATTTCCCAACAGCCGCCAAAAATGACCGTTGAGGAATATCTCGAATGGGAACCTCAGCAAGACATTCGCTACGAATATGCCAATGGCGAAGTATTTGCGATGACAGGCGGTACAATTCCCCATAACGACATTGCACTCAATCTCTACAGACCTTTGTACCCTCATTTGCGTTCCAGAGGTTGTCGAGTGAATGTGTCAGATGTGAAAATGCAACTCACTCCCCAGAACCGCTACTATTATCCTGATGTTATTGTCAGTTGCGACCCTGAAGACCTGAATGCCCGCAACTTTATTCAACATCCGAAGCTGATTGCCGAAGTTCTTTCGCCAGGTACAAGCGCTAAAGATCGGGGTGAAAAATTCACTTATTACCTAACAATCCCCAGTTTGCAAGAGTATATCTTGATTGACTCGGAAAAAATCTCCGTTGAGCGTTACTGTCGGGGTGAGGGCAGGATGTGGCTTTACTATCCCTACACGGCTGGAGATATCATCACTCTATCGAGCATTGAATTTGAGTGTCCGATTGAATTGCTGTATGAAGGTGTTGTATTTACGGCTGAAGAATCAAGAGAGTGAGTTTTCTCAAAAATTCTTTGTAAATGGAATTTTTGCTAAAAAACCTTTTTGAAGTAAAAAAACAAAAATTGTAGCTTATGGAGAATTTAGAAAAAGTAAGTTTAGAGTCTAAAAGACTGATTTTGAAACCGATTTCGTTGGCACATACAGAAGATGTATTTCGAGAATTTACAAGTGAAATTACCATCTTTATGTATCCAAAACCAGTCCAGAGTCTCAGTGAAACTGAAAAGATAATCAGAGATATGATTCTACAACGAGAAAATCACACTGACTTAGTGTTAGTAATTCTTAAGAAAGATAATTTAGAATTTTTAGGAATTTGTGAGGTTGGCGCTATTGATACTCATACACCAGAGTTAGGAATTTGGCTCAAGAAATCCGCTCATGGTCATGGTTTTGGTAGAGAGGCAATTGATGCACTAAAAGACTGGGTGGATAAAAATTTGGAATACAATTATCTTTCCTATCCTGTTGATAAAAGAAATATCCCTAGTCGGAAAATTGCAGAAAGTCTTGGGGGTAAAGTATTTCGGGAGTTTCAAGAGATTAACAAGAGTGGTAATCTTCTTGATGAGGTTGAATACAGGATTTATAAATAAACAGTATCTCCTGGAAAATTAGTTATGAAACATGATTTGCGATCGCTCTTTTACCAGGCTATTATTGGGATTTAACTGAGCGAAAGTAGGATGAATGGAAACTGCGATACTTACGTTAAGCTCCGCTAATGCTCCCAAATATCCCAGGCATCCCATAACAGCTTTTGACTTCGCCAACAGCATCAGCTATGCAAGTTAGCCGAAATGCTGTTATTTAAAGCTTCACTATTTCTGGAATGATGGTTTAGTTTAAAGGTGTTGCTGAATCGAGGTATGAATTTGGATGTAGAGACCTTGCAATGCTTGGATGTAGAGACGTTGCATTGCAACGTCTCTACAAGGATTTTGAAATAACGCAAAATTATTTTTCATACCGCAATCAGCAACGCCAGTTTAAAAGGCAGACTTGCATATACTGATGAATGAGCGTTAACAGTCAACGGACTAAAAAAACGGCACAGATGCCTGGTGAACTGAGTAGTTGGTTTAGCTCAGACAGAGGAGTATCCCAGAATTTGCAAATAAAATTTGGTACTACTTGACCTCTATAAACGATATCATGTTATCCAAGTCGCTTCCAACGTAATTATAATCACCAGCACTATACTCACGACATCTACCACCAGTTTCATGTTGGCATACACGTACCACTGTACCCGATGGTACACTCAATGAACTGATCGCGTCATTACCAACAATATTTAAGTCACCTTGGTTGGCTTTGTATACTCCTGGAGTTGTAGGAAAAGATTGAGAAATTCCAGCAAAATTCGGGTCACTGTAGACCTTAACCTGTTGTGAAGCCGCATCAGGGAGTTTGACTTCTATAAACGATATTGAGTTATTCAAGCCACTCGCCATAGAGCTATAGTTACCAGCAGTATAGTCACGGCATATACCACCAGTTTCATGTTGGCATACACGCACCACTATACCCGATGGTACACTCAATGAACTGATCGCGTCATTACCAACAATATTTAAGTCACCTTGGTTAGCTTTGTATACTCCTGGAGTTGCAGGAAAAGACTGAGAAACTCCGGCAAAATTCGGGTCAGTGTAGACCTTAACCTCTTGTGATGGAATGTTGGAGACGTTGTAAGAAAGCTTGTAAATCGTGCCACTGTAGTCATCTGAAATTAACAAATTACCTTCTTGATCGACTACCATATCTACGGGTCGCCCCCAGATTTCTTGTGTTCCTGGAACTAGCCAACCGCTAACTAAATCCATCTCATCCCCTGGAGTATTGGTCGTAGTGTTCCAAGGAAAGTAAGCTATTCTGTAGCCCGTTTTATTCTGCCGATTCCATGAACCATGCAACCCCGCCACGGCCCCAGTTGAGTACAAGCTGGGAAAGTTGGTATTTTGTAAGAATGTTAGCCCCAAAGGAGCGGAATGGGCTTGGATACCTTTGTTAATCCTGTCCATTGCATTGCAATCAACACTTCCGTCAGAATTAAACTCATAGTCTTGGTCAAACGGCATATTGTTGAGACCATTTGACGTGTCAGGGTTGGGATTGCAGAATGGCCAACCGTAGTTACCACCATCTCTAACTTTTGTGAACTCCTCTGGCGGGTGGTTATCAACGTAGGACGAGATAATCTTACCGTAATTACCACTGCCATCGTTGAAGGGATAGGCGATGTTATCTCGATTATTAACGACTACCCAAAGGTCATTTGTACCAGGCACGAATGCTAATCCTTCGGCATTACGTAAACCTTGAGCAAAAAGCCGTTTACCGCTTCCATCAGCGTTGTACTGGTAAATCGCGCCGCGCACTGGGTCACTAACAGTATCTTCTTTGCAGGCGTTGCACGTAGAGGCGATGGACACATACAGTTTGTGATTGGAATCAAGTGCGATATTTTTTAGTTCGTGACCATAAGCGCCTCTGAGTTCTGATGTGCTGCTGTCTGGTAAACCAGTTACAACGATTTCGCGATTCTGCGCCGTTATGTCTCCAGAGTTGTAGATGAAGCGGTTAATTTGATGAGTCTCAGAAATATAAACGTATGTTATATCGCCAATCTTATGAAACACAATGTCGTGCGGCTTGCGTAGACCTGTCACGAAGTCAGAAATAATTGGGTCTTTAGTGCCATTTGACTTTACAATTAAAACTTTACCCTTACCAGGCTGTGACACTAGAAGATCCCCATTGGGAGCAACAGCCATAAAGCGAGCATTCTGAATGCGAGCATAAACAGAAATGGAAAAGTTGGGTGGCACTTTCAAGTAACGGTTAATGTTGAAGGGCGCATAGTTCATGCTGTTAGGCACTTTCAGCTTGGTTTCAACAGACGCATCTGATAGTTGAGCAAAAGCTGCGGTAGAAAAAACTTCTAAGGATATCACACTAGAGCCGATCAAACTGACTAGCGATGCAGATAATATGCGTCTGAGCATCTCTGTTGGATTCAGGAAAAACACGCCCATTTTGAACTTCCTCCTCACGTGGTAGTGATGTATGTTACGTACAGTTTTTAGCTACTTGATTTGTTGAGAGTTAGCGATTTTCAACAGATAAATTATCTCACCTTCTGGAGCAGGCAAAACACCACCCCATAAGAAGCACAGTATGATATTAAGCGATCGCTCTCAAAAACCAAAATAGTTCTCAATATCACTCAGTATTTGGTTCTATCTGAAATAGTTGATTGAAGCGAGTAAAATTCGCACTAAGCAATTGATTTGAAAAACCAACGCCAAACCTAACCCCCTAAACCCTTTCCTGACATGGGAAGTGGGAAAATTTAAGTCTCTCTCCTTTTAGGAGAGAGAAATAGAAGAGAGGTTCTTCAGATTCCTGTGATATTTCTGCAATAACCCTGAAATCTGTAAACATAACTCAAGCTAATGGATATACTCGTAATCAAACTCTCAACAGAAGCGAGTATTATGCTGGACTGGTTAGCTATTTGGGGTGTAACTCAGGCCGCCGGGTTGATTTTTAAACCCATTCTGGAAGACTTAGCCAAAGATGCTGCTAAAGATTGGGCTAAAGATTTATTAAAAGGCATCCCTGGCAATATTTTAGAGAAGCTGAAGAAAGAAGACATAGAAATCGCTGCTGGAAAAGCCTTAAAAGAATTTTTACAACTGGTGCAGGAAGATTTAAAAGGTGGTGAACTTTCTGAAGATGAAATCAAAAAGTATACGCAGCCGATAAAGCAATTTCTCAAAAATCAAGAAGTCAAAGAAATTTTGGGAAATGCTTTTAAAGATAATAATCCAGCTATAGACACTAATAGATTACAAGCAATTTGGGATAAAATTAATATTTCAAATCCGTTACCAGATGATTTTAACTGGAAGCGGGTTGCTAAGAAATATCTGCAAAAGGTTAAAGAGATTATTCAAGGAATTCCTGAACTCAGAGATATTCACGATTCCCAAAATCTGGATAAAATCAAAGACATCTTAGAAAGCAATGCTCAGAAAATTACCACATTTGATTTAGTTAAATATCAAGAAGGAATCCGTGAGTGCTATGGCAATCTCAAGTTAGATAGCTTAGATACTAGCGGCTATGCCTATAACGAACTTAAATTATGGCGGATTTTTACTGCTCAAAATGTCCGGGAAACTCATCAAGTTTTAGCGCAAGTTCACGAACTGCCTAAAGAACATCTGAGACGGCTGCGAGAAAGTGAACAAGTAGAAGCTGTTGAATTAGAAGAGTTTGAACGCCACAAACAGATTTATTTTGAACAGCCGATACGTTGTGTTTTAGATGTTGTCAATAAAAAGCAAGATTATAAAAATCTTGTGATTTTGGGCGATCCTGGTTCCGGGAAGTCTACATTGTTGCAATTTCTGGCTTTGAATTGGGCAGAGTCTCCACTGGATAATGTTATCTCTTTACCAATTCCCTTGCTAATTGAATTACGTACTTATATGCGGCGACGGGAAGATAAAGAGTGCAATAATTTTCTCGAATTCTTTCATCAATGTAGTGGTGCAATCCATCATCTCAATCAGCTTGAAGTAGATAAACAATTAAAAGCTGGTAATGCCTTAGTGATGTTTGATGGTTTGGATGAGGTATTTGACCCTGGTAAGCGAGAGGATGTAATTACTGATATTCATCGCTTTACTAATGACTATCCTAATGTGCAGGTAATTGTCACTTCTCGGATTATTGGCTATAAACCGCAACGATTACTTAATGCTGAGTTTCGCCACTTTATCTTACAAGATTTAGACTCAGAACAAATTCAGGATTTTATCTACCGTTGGCATGAGTTAACTTTTACCGATGCAGCAGATAAAGTCATAAAACGGGAACGGCTACAAAGAGGAATTGCAGCTTCCAAATCTATTGCAGAATTGGCGGGAAATCCTCTGCTGTTGACGATGATGGCAATTCTAAATCGAAATCAAGAGCTACCAAGAGATAGAGCGGAGCTTTATAATCAAGCATCGCGGGTACTGCTACATCAATGGGATGTGGAGCGCGTTTTGATTGAAGATAAGAGGTTAGACCCCAAAACGATTGATTATAAAGATAAACAGGCGATGCTGCGTCAGGTTGCTTATCTGATGCAAACTGGTGATAAAGGTTTGGCAGGTAATTTGATTAATGAGAATGATTTAGTTAAAGTTCTGACTGATTATCTCAAAACCATAGAATTTGATAAATCCAGAGAAGCGGCGCGCGTGATGATTAATCAACTGCGGACTCGCAACTTTATGTTATGTTTACTGGGTGCGGATTATTATGCTTTTGTGCATCGGACATTTTTAGAATATTTCTGTGCTTGGGAGTTTGTCTGGCAGTTTAAAGAAACGCAAACGCTGACTATTGAGGAACTGAAGAATGAAGTTTTTGGCCAACACTGGCAGGATGAAAGTTGGCATGAAGTCTTGCTGCTAATTGCGGGAATGATTGAGCCTAAATTTGTTGGCGAAATTCTTGAATATTTAATGGCGCAAGATGGGGAAGGAGAAAAGTTTGTTAATCTCTTTTTAGCGGCTAAGTGTCTTGTAGAGGTGAGAAATCGCTCCGTGATTGCATTAACGGCTAATAAATTACTTGACAGGCTAAAAGACTTAACTAGATATGACCTCTGGTACTATTACGTCCCCTACGAAGATCGAGAAGAAACTGAGGTAGTTGTGGAAATTTGTAAGCAAGCAGTCACAGCAATTACAACGACCTGGCAAGAATCTCCCGACACCAAAATCTGGCTCAAAGAATGTGCCATGAAGGATGATAACTGGGTAGCGCGAGGTGTAGTAGTCGTAGAATTAGCGAAGAACTTCAAAGATGACCCCAACACCAAATCCATCCTCAAAGAACGCGCTACCCAGGATGATAACTGGCTAGTGCGAAGTCTAGTAGTCGTAGAATTAGCGAAGAACTTCAAAGATGACCCCGACACCAAAACCTTCCTCAAAGAACGCGCTACCAAGGATGTTCATGAAGATGTGCGAAGTCTAGTAGTCGTAGAATTAGCGAAGAACTTCAAAGATGACCCCGACACCAAAACCATCCTCAAAGAACGCGCTACCAAGGATGTTAACGAAGATGTGCGACTTGCAGCAGTCCGAGAATTAGCGAAGAACTTCAAAGATGACCCCGACACCAAATCCATCCTCAAAGAACGCGCTACCAAGGATGATAATACTATAGTGAGAAATTCAAAATTAACAACATAACATAAAAAAAAAAAAGCTGGCGCCG
>NZ_JAVRBY020000041.1:69168-75731 GCF_034531035.1 Nostoc sp. DedQUE02
TTCAAGAAGAAGAGTTCAAACGACATTTCTTCAGGGGACTGTATTTCAGCCGTGTTCTCTTCCGATCTAAGGATGTTCATGAAGATGTGCGAATTCTAGTAGTCGTAGAATTAGCGTAGAACTTCAAAGATGACCCCGACACTAAATCTTGGCTCCAAGAACGCGCTACCCAAGATGATAATAATTATGTGCGATGTGCAGCAGTTATAGGATTAGCGGAGAACTTCAAAGATGACCCCGACACCAAATCCTGGCTCCAAGAACGCGCTACCCAGGATGATAATAATGATGTGCGATATATGGCAGTCCGACAATTAGCGGAAAACTTCAAAGATGACCCCGACACCAAATCTATTCTCAAAGAACGTGCTACCCAGGATGATGATAACGATGTGCGACGTGCAGCAGTCCAAGAATTAGCTAAATACTTTAAATATCAGCCTGAGTTGTTTGACATCTACCACAACTGCGCTGTTAATGATTCCTTTGAGCGCGAGGAAGAGGATGAAACCAACCCTCGGCGCATTGCACTGGAGATAATTATCAAGCAATTTCCTCAGCATGAGCAGACTTTACCACTGTTGCGCGATCGCGCCAAGAATGACCCAGATGAGCAAGTGCGGGAATTTGCTCAGAAGAAGTTAAAGCAGTTGGAAGGGTAAACGTAAGCTGAGTATATGCCAAAAAGCTTAATATTATCTATGTCACAATTGAGGAACAGACAATAAACCCAACCAATGAACAAGCACAAGCCTGTGTGCGAGTCTGCCAAATGTTATCAAACACTTATAAAGATATCCACCTGTTTCGTTTTCAAATCCAAACTAGAGATGTGTATATTTTGGCAGGCGAGAATATTGAAATTATCGTACCCCCTAGTGGACTCTGGAGGTTTTTAAATGAAACCGAACTTTGAAGCAATGACTAACAAAGAACTGACAGCTTATATACTTGCACATCGAGATGATGATGAGGCTATTCGTGTCTTGTTTAGTCGCCGTAATCCTCCTGACTCGGAAGCAACATGGTACGGGCCAATGGTAGCTGAAGACGGTACGCCAATTGAAGAAAATATTCGCATTGCAGAAGAAGCAATTAGGCAACGCATTGAGCAAGCAAATAAAAACAAGCAAGATTCTCAAAGTTAAGAATAAAAGATTGGCTAAAAATATGAACAATACAGAAGTTCGTCAGCAAATCAACCAATATCTAGATGGATTATCTTCAGAACGCCTACAACTGGTTGCTGATTTTTTAGCATATCTAGCAGATAAAGAGAGCGAAGATGCTACCCAAGAGTTACTTGATATCCCTGGATTTATTGAATCATTTGAAGAAGGTAAAAAAGATATTGCTGAAGGTCGGGTAAAAAGCTGGAGAACAATTCGTTAATAATGCACTTCAAAGGTTAGAAGAAATTAAAAATGCTCAAGAGGAAGAAAAAGAATGAATTATCACTACACAATAATTATTCAGTGGTCTGATGAAGATGAGTGTTTTGTTGTCAGTCTTCCTGAATGGGGAGAATTTTGTCACACTCACGGAGAGACTTATGAAGACGCTCTGAAAAATGCTCAAGAAGTTTTAGAAATGCTGATTGAATCATCTTTGGCTGACGGTGAAACTCTACCAGAGCCAAAAACATTAGGAAAGTCGTTAAAAGTAGCGTTGTAAATTAGTAAAATTAAATAAAAATAGGTAATCTCATGACTACATCTGTAAATACCACCAAAGTATACGACGAAATTATAGAGTTTATTGCTGCTGGAACCACTCCCCAAAGTGTTATCGATTTCAAACTCTCGGATGCAGCCAAAGACCGTTTAGAGGATCTGGTTTATCGGGCAAAAACTGAAGGTCTTACAGGAAGTGATGAGCGAGAGTTAAATCATTTCCTCACGCTAGAGCATATTATGACTTTAGCAAAAGCAAAAGCTCATCAGTACATTAACCCTAAGTAAGTATTCAAAATGCCTCGTCTATATATTAATGCAGAACTACGGCGTTTAGTTAGCGATCGCGCCGAGCATATTTGCGAGTACTGTCTCGTCTCTGAAGTAGATAGATCGTCAGGTTGTCAAGTTGACCATATAATCAGTGTCAAACACGGCGGTGCTACAACAGAAGATAATCTCTGCTATGCCTGTATCTTCTGTAACCTGCAAAAAGGGACGGATTTAGGATCAATTAATTGGCAAACTGGCGAACTTGTGCGGTTTTTTAACCCACGCAGAGACTTTTGGGGTGAGCATTTTCGACTGGATGAGGCTGTAATTGTGCATCAAACAGATATTGGTGAAGTTACTGCACGTATCCTAGATTTTAACGGCGATGAAAGGATTGTAGAACGACAAGCTTTGATTGCATCTGGTCAGTATCCCTCAGCATCGGCGCTAAAACAGATAAATAAATAGGTTATGATGTAATGCTGCGTAGGTTTTGCCTAAAAACTTGCTTCCGTGTATGTTGGGTTGAGGAATGAAACCCAACATTTTCACGGTTTTGTCGGGTTTCACGACCTTCAACCCAACCGACAAATTTTCTAAAACAGATAAATAAATAGGTTATGATGTGCGATCGCTGGAAGAAATTGTTCTGGATAATCAATTAGCCAGTTGTATTGTGTGCGTTACGCTGCGCTAACATACCTTACTAAAGTAAAAATTATCAGAAAATGTGCGATCGCATCTATCAATGGGAATTCTATACTTAGCAACTATTGCTACTTCATCATTAGAACTCTCAAGGTAAATATATAATGGCTTATCAAAATATTGCAGCCACCCTTTCGCCACAAGAGATCCAAGAAATTAAAGCTGCGTTACAGACAGTTCAAAAAAAGCTGCCCTTTCTGATTACTCTCAGCACTGAAGAACGGCGTAAGTTAGTAAAAATGGGCGATAAAAGCCTAGCTTTTGTAAATAATAGCATCACTGCTGCTCAGTCGAACCGCGAAATCCTTCCAGCCACTTTTGACGTTGAAGAACTTGTCCGGGATTATCAATTAGCCACTGCGCTTACCGAACTTTTAATCTCAGTACAGCAACTCGCCGAACAGGTAGATGATACTCTAATGGCAGTCGGTAGTGAAGCTATGACTAGCAGTTTGACTGTTTATGATTACGTGAAGACTGCATCAAAAAAGACTCCAGGCTTAAAAACTGTCGCTGAACAGTTGGGCGAACGTTTTAAAGCTATCAAAGGTAGGCCAGCTAAAGCTGCATCTAGTTCTTGATAAATTGACACTCATTAATGAGGCTTTGACACTCATTAATGAGGCTTTGATACTCATTAATGAGTCTTTAATACTCATTAATGAGGCTTTGATACTCATTAATGAGGCTTTGATACTCATTAATGAGGCTTTGATACTCATTAATGAAGCTTTGACACTCATTAATGAAGCTTTGACACTCATTAATGAAGCTTTGATAGTCATTAATGAAGCTTTGATAGTCATTAATGAGGCTTTGATAGTCATTAATGAGTCTCGAAAATCAAAATGTTTAGCCCTGTCCTGCAAAAATCATTCGTGCGTTGCTTCATTTTGATGGTTTTGTCATCATTACCACGCTTTCAAATATCTTTGCAATAAATGAACTGGCTGTAAGGCCGTACATCTGTACGTCCTTACTATATATAGTGAATATCAGGTGAAACTAGTGGTAGATATGGATCAATACCATTCAGTTAAACCCAAAATCCTTGGTAGAGACGCGTTAGCATTGTGGAGCGAAGCCCAATCTAATTTCGCGTCTTTACAGTTTAGGTAGAGCAGAGAAGCATCCCAAATTTGCAAAGAAAATTTAGTGCTACTTGACCTGTATAAACGATATTGAGTTATTCAAGCCACTCGCCATAGAGCTATAGTTACCAGCAGTATAGTCACGGCATAGACCACCAGTTTCATTTTGGCATACACGCACCACTGTACCCGATGGTACACTCAATGAACTGATCGCGTCATTACCAACAATATTTAAGTCACCTTCGTTAGCTTTGTATACTCCTGGAGTTGTGGGAAAAGACTGAGAAACTCCACCAAAATTCGGTTCAGTGTAGACCTTAACCTTTTGTGAGGAAGTGTTGGAGACGTTGTAAGAAAGCTTGTAAATCGTGCCACTGTAGTCATCTGAAATTAACAAATTGCCTTGCTGATCTACTGCTGTATCTACGGGTCGTCC
Organism: Nostoc sp. DedQUE02; assembly: GCF_034531035.1. Lineage (NCBI taxonomy): Bacteria > Bacillati > Cyanobacteriota > Cyanophyceae > Nostocales > Nostocaceae > Nostoc > Nostoc sp. DedQUE02. The sequence goes on from NZ_JAVRBY020000041.1 coordinate 73,353, forward strand.
CCAGATTTCTTGTGTTGCTGAAACTAGCCAACCACTGACTAAATCCATCTCCTGCCCTGGAGTCTTGGTCGTAGTGTTCCAGGGAAAGTAAGCTATTCTGTAGCCTGTTTTCTTCTGCCGATTCCATGAACCATGCAACCCCGCCACGGCCCCAGTTGAGTACAAGCTGGGAAAGTTGGTATTTTGTAAGAATGTTAATCCCAAAGGAGCGGAATGGGCTTGTATACCCTTGCTAATCCTATCCATTGCATTGCAATTAACACTTCCACCAGCATTGAACTGATAGTCGCGGTCAAATGGCATATTGTTGACGCCATTTGATGTGTCAGGGTTGGGGTTGCAGAATGGCCAACCGTAGTTACCACCATCTCTAACTTTTGTGAACTCCTCTGGCGGGTGGTTATCAACGTAGGACTGAATAATCTTACCGTAATTACCACTACCATCGTTCAAAGGATAGGCGATGTTATCTCGATTATTAACGACTACCCAAAGGTCATTTGTACCAGGCACGAATGCTAATCCTTCGGCATTACGTAAACCTCGAGCAAAAAGCCGTTTACCGCTTCCATCAGCGTTGTACTGGTAAATCGCGCCGCGCACTGGGTTGCTGACAGTATCTTCCTTACAAGCATTGCATGTAGAAGCAATGGACACGTACAGTTTGTGATTAGAATCAAGTGCGATATTCTTTAGTTCGTGACCATAAGCACCTTTGAGTTCTGATGTGCTGCTGTCTGGTAAACCAGTTATAACGATTTCACGATTTTTTGCGGTTATATCTCCAGATTTGTAGATGAAGCGGTTAATTTGATTAGTCTCAGAGATATAAACGTATGTTGTGTTGCCAATCTTATGAAACACAATGTCGTGTGGTCTGCGTAGACCTGTCACGAAGTCAGAAATAATTGGATCTTTGGCGCCATTTGCTCGGACAATTAACACTTTACCTTTACTGGGCTGTGACACTAGAAGATCCCCATTGGGAGCAACAGTCATAAAGCGAGCATTCGGAATGCGAGTATAAACAGAGATGGAGAAGTTGGGTGGCACCTTCAAGTAACGGTTAATGTTGAAGGGCGCATAGTTCATGCTGTTAGGCACTTTCAGCTTGGTTTCAACAGACGCAGCTGGTGGTTGGGCAAAAGCTGCGGTAGGAAAAACTTCTAGGGACATCAAACTAGTAAGTGGAGGGATCAAACTAACTAGCGATAGAGATAATATACGGCCGAGCATTTGTACTGAGTTTAGAGAAAACACACTCATCTTGAACTTCCTTCTAGCCTAATAGTGATTTAGGTTACACAATAAATCTCGAATTGTCGATTTTTTTTTCGAGATTCAAAACAAAGCTTACTTAAGTAGACTAGTTTTTGATAATACTTTTTAGGTATATTTGTCTAGTCACGCTTTGTGTAACTACAGTTACGGAACCGAGCAGATAATAACCCATATCTCCGACTTATTCAATAAGTAGAGGATCAAAATCTCACTTAATCAAGCTATGTTTCAGGCTAATATACTGAATATTACAAAAAAGTGTGCGTAGGCGTAGGCTGTCGTAGACATTGCTTTTAGCTACTAAATACTTTTGGTATGTTCTCCTGTGCTAATATATCTACTAAAATAAAAATTACAAATTAGTGTATATAAATGTAGCCCTTACTAGACATTGCATCTACTAAGTTGAATTAAATATTTAGTAGCCATTCAAGCTTTAGTACAAAAACACTTAAGTAAATATACAGTTATTTATCAAAATATTGCAGCTACCTTTGGCCACAAGATATCCAAGAAATTAAAGCCGCGCTCTAGACAGTCCAAAAAAAGATGCTCACTCAACTTTTAATCTCAATGCAGCAACTCACCGAATAGGTAGATGATGCGATGACTAACAGTTTGACAATTTATCACTACGTGAGCATCGAAAAAAAACTTCAGGCGGAAAAACTGTCGCTGAAGAGTTGGGCGAACGTTTTAAAGCTATTGGTAGAGTAGTGCAAGAAATAAAGAACGAACCGCCTTCTCTACGAAAGGCTTCCGCCAACGCCAGCGTCTCGTTAGAGAAGAGCGCCAAGTACGCCAACGCATAGCGTCTCGAAGAGAAGAAATAAAAAATTAAGAGATTTGGCGCTCTTCACAAAGAAACGATATTCGTAAACGAGTATTTGAACTCTGTTTATCAGTCTTGAAAATCGAAATACTCAGACCTGGCAAAGATGATTCGCGGCTATACAGACTTGTGTTGAGCATCTAGACTTACTTCGACTACGCGGTAGTTGAATCTCGATTTACAACGACTGCGCGGTAGTTGAATCTCGACTCACTTCGACGCCGCTCAGTGCAAGTCGCTCGATTACCGCGTAGTCGAAACTCAGT
>NZ_JAVRBY020000042.1:0-69715 GCF_034531035.1 Nostoc sp. DedQUE02
TAAAGGGAAAAGGAATAAATTTAATCTTTCCCCTTTTCCCCTTACCCCTTTCCCTTTCCCCATACCCAATGCCCCATAACAAATGACAAATGACTAATGACAAATGACTAAATTAATTGTGATTTGTGGGGCGACGGCAACGGGTAAATCGGGTTTAGCTTTGGCTTTGGCAATGCGGTTCGGTTCTGTAATTCTCAGTGCTGATTCTCGTCAAGTTTATCGTGAGTTTGATATTGGGACGGCAAAACCAACTATAGCTGAACAAAAATTGGTGCCACACTATTTAATAGATATCTGCGAGCCAGCAGATATGATGACAGTAGCAGACTATCAGCAGCAAACACAAGCTTTAATTGCTTCTGTTGGTGTTACCCCACTGTTTTTAGTTGGTGGCACTGGTTTATATATACGTTCCATTGTCCAAGGGATGAAAATTCCGAGAGTTGCACCACAAATGGAATTGCGATCGCAGCTTGAATCTCTCGGTCAACCACAACTCTACGCCATGTTACAACAAGTTGACCCCGTTGCAGCACAAAAGATTCATGGCAATGATTTAGTGCGAACTTTAAGAGCCTTAGAGGTATATTATGTCACTGGTTATCCCATTTCAGAACAGCAAGGGGAGAATCCGCCCAATTATCCGATTTTGCAAATTGGTTTAGATTGCGATGTTGAAAAGTTGCTTGCTCGGATTCAACAGCGTACTGAGCAAATGATAGCAAATGGTTTGGTTGCTGAAGTGGAGTATCTTTGTCAAAAATATGGCGCTGATTTGTCTTTGTTGAATACTTTGGGCTATCAAGAAATTAAACAATATTTGGCTGGGGATATTTCCTTAGTTCAAGCCAAAGAATTAACAATTTTGCATACGCGACAATTTGCCAAGCGACAACGTACTTGGTTTCGAGCCTATCCACAAATTGAATGGTTTGATGCAGATGATCCTGATTTATTAGAGAAGGTTTGGCATCGTATAAATAAGTTTATAATTTGCACAAGTTCGTGAGATTTTTTTTACTCATGCAAAGACGCAAAGATTTTTTGCGTCTTTGCAGTGCGTGTCCTAAAGACTATCGGGATCTACGCCCATAGCACGTAGCCTTTCTGCTAGCAATTGGCTACGTTGTTCTGCCTGTTCGGCACGTTCTCGTTCCTGTTCGGTACGTTCTCGCTCCTGTTCGGCACGTTCATCTCCAGTCAGTAAAACATTACCATCTTGGTAGCACCAGCGTAACCAAGTATTTTGTCTATCTTCAAATTTCCCTTCCCACAAAGTTACACCTAAACCAACTTGTTCTAACCAATTTTCTGAAGTTTCAAAGTAGCGCCTTCCTCTAAGTTCATAAACGCGTAGTATTTTTTCTCCTAATTGCTGATTCTGGTCATATACGATATAGTAACTAGCCCGCATTTGTTCATAAATTTTAAGTTTTTTTCCCAGTTCATCACCTTCTTTATTAGAGACAATTTCAATTACGACTTCTGGAGGTTTGCCAAAACGCCAAACCATATAACAACGATTTTGTTTTTCCCACCATTTTTCAGGTACTTGAACATCTAAACTGAGAAAAACATCAGGTACAATGGGGGGCTGAAGGTCTGTGTAATAAATGCCCACATTAGCTTCAGCTAAAAAAGTCTGGCTTTGTAGAGAACTGTAAAGAGAACTCACTAAAAGGCGTTGTTGTTTAGCAGAAGCAAAATTGTCCACAGGTGTATCATCTTCAGTGACTAGCTGGTTGGCATCTGGCACATAGTAATCATCATCATTGATTAGAACTTGCTGAACCATGATTTTATCCAGTATCTAAGAGCGTTATTTCTAGATTAATTGATAGAGACCGAAGGATGCGTACTCGTTTACTCACAATAATTGCGTAAGTCGTGTCAAAATTTAAAGAAGAAGGTATGTAGCATCAGCACGATGATTGGACAAATATTGCGGCAGCGTTACAAAATTATTCAACAATTGGGAGTAGGGGGATTTTGCAAAACCTATCTAGCTGAAGATTTAGATATACCCATCATCCCCAAGCCGAAATGTGTTGTTAAGCAACTGAAACTCCAAGCAATACAATCAGAAATTGTCCGCCTATTTGAGAAAGAAGGGGAAATACTATATAGACTTGGACAAAGCTACAACCAAATTCCTAAACTGTTTGCCTATTTTGAGCAAAATAGTGCATTTTATCTCATCCAAGAATTTATCGACGGACAAGACTTAGGTAAAGAAATCATTTTTGGCAAGCAGCTAAGTGAAGCTTATGTCATGGAAATGCTATGCGAAGTACTAGAAATACTAGTGTTTGTCCATCAGAACAACGTCATACATCGGGATGTCAAGCCTCCAAATATTATGCGATGCAGGTACAGTGGCAAACTTATGTTGATTGACTTTGGGGCTGTAAAGGAGGTTGCCACTATATCAGGTCAAACTAGCCATACAGTTGCTATTGGTACTCTAGGCTATATGCCAAGCGAGCAGGCACAAGGCAAGCCTAAACTCCAAAGTGACGTTTATGCCTTGGGAATGACAGCAATTCAAGCGCTGACTGGTATACAACCACATTTACTTCCCACAGACAACAATGAAGAAGTGATTTGGCAAAATCACGCTCAAGTAAGTGAGACACTGGCAGAGATTTTAAATAAAATGGTGCGGTATGACTTCCGCCAGCGCTATGCAGATGCTAGTGAAGTTTTACAAGCATTGAATCAAGCTTTGGGCAAGACACAACCTCGGCTTATGCAGTCTTCGGTATACCCCACAGTAATTATCACACCTTCGCCATCTACTGTAGTACCACCAAAGCGAATAAGAATTAGTGATAAGTGTGGCTACATCAACACCAATGGCGAAATTATCATTTCTCTAAAGTTTGATGAAGCTTGGGATTTTTCCGAAGGGCTAGCTAAAGTAAAAATTGGTAGCAAGCATGGCTGGATAGACACCGATGGCAAATTTGTCATTCCTTGCCAGTTTGATGAAGCTTGGAATTTTTCCGAAGGGTTAGCAGGGGTTGCAAAACGTGTTTTTTGGAGCTTTAGTACCAAGTGGGGCTTTATAGATACCAGTGGTCAATTCATCATTTATCCTCAGTTTGATGATGTTTCTTGGTTTTCAGAGGGGCTGGCACCAGTCAAAAAACGAGGCAAGTGGGGCTTTATCAATACCACTGGTCAATTAGTCATTGCTCCTCAGTTTAATAACGCTTATCCTTTTCGAGAAGGAAAGGCATTGGTTGAAACTGGGGAAAGACAAGGATACATTATTGACAAAATGGGAAGGTTTATTTCTGAACTTTTATATGATAGTGGAGCATGAATGCAGTCTTGCTTTTATATCATGTAATTAGTTTAGCAAAATACCTCCAATCCAAATTGCAATCTCTCAATCTGGTTTGAAATTTATTTAAATAAATAATTTTCACTCTGAGAAACCTATAGTTATCTACTTTGAACTTTATGCTTACTCAAGATAAAAAACAACGCAACTGGAAACCCATTATCAAAGCATTCGAGGCTGTCCTTGGCAAAAATGGTGTGGTGCAACGCCGCGAAGAACTCATTACCTATGAATGTGATGGTTTAACTGGTTATCGCCAACGTCCGGCTGTGGTGGTGTTACCCAGAACTACAGAACAAGTTGCCCAAATTGTGAAAATATGCAACCAATATTCTATCCCTTTCATCGCACGCGGTTCTGGTACTGGTTTATCTGGCGGGGCTTTACCATTAGAAGACTCCGTTTTAATTGTAACTTCCTTAATGCGGCAAATCCTCAGCATTGATTTGGAAAATCAACGGACAGTTGTACAACCAGGGGTGATTAATAGTTGGGTAACACAAGCTGTAAGTGGTGCTGGTTTTTACTACGCTCCTGATCCTTCCAGTCAAATTATCTGCTCTATTGGGGGCAATATTGCCGAAAATTCTGGTGGCGTACATTGTCTCAAATATGGAGTCACCACTAACCACGTTTTAGGATTAAAAATTGTCACGCCAGAAGGGGAAATTATCGATATAGGTGGAGAAATCCCAGAAATGCCTGGTTATGATTTAACAGGTGTTTTTGTTGGTTCAGAAGGTACTTTAGGAATTGCCACAGAAATTACTTTGCGAATTCTCAAAAGTGCAGAATCAATTTGTGTATTATTGGCAGATTTTACTAGCATTGAAGCTGCTGGGGCAACTGTTTCTGACATTATCAGCGCTGGGATTATTCCTGGTGGTATGGAAATGATGGATAACTTCAGTATCAATGCAGTTGAAGATGTTGTAGCAACTAATTGTTATCCCCGCGATGCTACTGCTATTTTGCTAATAGAAATTGACGGTTTAGAAGTTGAAGTCGCAGGGAATAAGCAGCGAGTTACCGAAATTTGTAAAAAGAATGGGGCGCGGAATGTCACTTCTGCTACTGACCCAGAAACTCGTTTAAAATTATGGAAAGGACGCAAAGCGGCTTTTGCTGCGGCTGGACATTTAAGCCCAGATTATTATGTACAAGATGGTGTAATTCCCCGGACTCAGTTGCCTCATGTTTTACATGAAATTGAGGAATTAAGTAAACAATACGGTTATCGTGTTGCTAATGTTTTTCATGCTGGCGATGGCAATCTTCATCCGCTAATTCTTTATGATAATTCTGTGTCTGGTGCATTAGAGCAAGTGGAAGAAATGGGTGGAAAAATTCTTAAACTTTGTGTTCAAGTCGGTGGTAGTATTTCTGGTGAACATGGCATCGGTGCAGAGAAAAGGTGCTATATGCCACAGATGTTTAGCCAAGTTGATTTAGAAACTATGCAATGGGTGCGACAAGTTTTTAATCCTAAAGGTTTAGCAAATCCAGAAAAGATATTCCCCACACCACGCACTTGTGGTGAAGCAGCAAATGCATCGGCACTCAAACAATTTGAAGGTGTGGAAAGATTTTAAGAAGAAAGAATTCAGGAGTCAGGAGTCAGGAATCAGGAGTCAGGAGTCAATACAGTTAAGATAAAATCAAAACACTTGTAGAGACGGCGATTTATCGCGTCTCAAAAAACCACAATTTTGTACTGAACCGTATTGAGTTAGGGGTTAAGGAATTTGAATTCCCAATTTATTAGGTTTTGGTATCGTTAAGTATATTCATGACCAAAATAGCTCCGTATTGCTTCAACTATTCTGACCTCTAACTCCTGAGTTCTGAGTTCTGACTCCTGAATTCTGAATCATTATTTCTTTACATCATCCGGAGGATTACAACTTTATTTTGTAGTTATATATATTCCGATCGCACTAGGTCACGCTTACAAATGAATCGGTTTGCTCGCCGTTGTGTTTCTTACTTGCTGTGTTTGGGATTAGTAGTCACTTTAACAGTTTTTTCACTCTCTTTAGTCTCTTCAGTGCCAGTTTATTCCCAAAAAACAAGTCCTTTAACTACAGAAATTCGCGGCGTTTGGATCACTAATGTTGCTAGTGGTGTACTATTTGTCCCTTGGGGTATTAACCGTGCTATAAATCAATTATCGGCTCTCAACTTTAATACAATTTATCCTGTAGTTTGGAACCGAGGACATACTTTTTATAAAAGTGCTGTAGCCCTAATGACTACAGGTTCAGAAACTCAACCTTTGCTCAACTTCATGCACGGTGGACAGGATGTTTTAGCAAAGATAGTAACACTTGCCAAAAATAAAGGTTTGAGAGTCGTTCCCTGGTTTGAATACGGGTTCATGACACCGCATTATTCACAATTAGCAAGGCGTTATCCTGACTGGTTGACAATTGGGCAAGAAGGTATAAATTCTATTCAAGATGTCCCACCAGAAGAAATCGACAATCTTTTAATCACTAAACAAGCTTGGTTGAATCCCTTACATCCACAAGTACAAGAGTTTATTCAAGGGTTAATTTTAGAAGTAGTTAGGGATTATGATGTGGATGGTATTCAACTTGATGACCATTTTGGGATGCCTGTACAGTTCGGCTACGATCGCTTCACTATTGAACTCTACCAGCAAGAACATCAAGGCAAAAGTCCCCCTACCGACCCTTTTAACTCAGAATGGATGCGTTGGCGAGCAGATAAAATTACTGATTTCATGGCAGAAATCTATCAAGCTGTGAAGGCGGTTAAACCCAAAGTTAGAATATCTTTGTCTCCTAACTATCAAGCTTTTGCCTACAAATACTATTTGCAAGATTGGGAAAATTGGATAAAAAAAGGTTTAGTTAATGAGTTGATTTTACAGGTATATCGAAATGACAAAAACTCTTTTATCGCTCAACTGGAACAATCATCGATAAAATTGGCTCAAAGTCTAATTCCTGTAAGTATTGGGATATCAACAGGAACGGTAGGTAATCCGGTGAAAATGGCGCAAGTTAGAGAACAGGTTCAGGTAGTGCGCGATCGCAATTTTGATGGTATCTCCTTTTTCTATTGGGAGAGTCTGTGGGGTTACATTGTACCGGAATCACCACAACAGCGACGCAAAGGTTTTTTTGAGATGTTTAATGCTACAACTGTCAGACTATTCAAACCAAAGAAACTTTGATGCCATTCGCGCCTAAAAATACTAGATTTGGCTTTACGTTGCTGTGGACTTTAGCTACTTTTGGCGGATTTTTATTGAGTTTACTCTTAATTGAAGTCGGCGAAAAGCCAGATATTGGCGTGGTAGAGGCGGCTATTGGCGGATTTGCGATCGCATTTCCTCAAGGTTGTCTCCTTAAACAACCTATATTTTGTATCAGGTGGATTTTGTCAAGTCTTTTGGGTTGGAGTATCATTACTGCGATCGGTATTGGTGCTGTGGGTTGGATTGTACCTAGCACTCAGATTTTTCCTCTGAGAATTTTGTCAGGCGCGGTTTATGGAGCATTTGGCGGCTTGGGGATTGGATTAGCACAATGGTTAGCAATTCCCCAGCCTCTAGCGTGGCGATGGATATTTGTCTCTGGAGCAAGTTGGACTATTGCTGTCCCCGTAGGTTCTGCTGTGGGGATGATCTTGCATCAGTTAACTCGGTTATTTTTAGGCGAAGTTATGGGATTAGCCACCACTTGGTTACTGGTTGGTATCCTCACAGGAATCAATGCTCACAAATTGCGATGCCTGGGGCGGGTGGTTCCTGAGCGCAGCCGAAGGGCTACACCTACGTAACTTCTTACTCACTTTATGAAGAATTATAAACTTAATTGATATATACTCAGGTTTGCACCTAGATATATGCAACAATCTTAAAAAACTGTTAAAAATAAATTCCAGAAAGTTTGCCCTCACCTGCAAATGTATTTCCACCTTCAAAAAGCAGGATTTTGTTAAGCTGACTCCTATTAGCTTTCCTAGATTTCTGATAAGAAGTAGAGAAAGATCAAAATTTCGATGAGCAACGGCTGACAATGCTTTGCTATAGGCGCTAAAGTGCATCTACTACAAGCATAACCATAAGAGAGCGCCTAGAAGAGTCAGTAATACAAGAGTGGGACTCTCGCATGAATATAAATCCAGTGGAATCAACTATGGAGTTGACAAAATTATCACCACCTCAAATTCTCTTTGGCACAGAAGTAGATGAAAAAACTAGTAGCGAGCAATTTCTACTAAGTATGTACGATTCTGTGCAAGCATCAATATTTGTAGTTGATGTTCTGGAGGATGGAGATTTTCGATATGTAGCCCTTAATCCCACTCATGAGCGGTGGATAGGGATTCGCTCAGACGATCTCCGGGGCAAAAAACCAGAGGATATTCTCTCCCCGATCGATGCTGCCAAGGTGCGTCAACATTATGCTGACTGCGTAAGCTTCGGCACAACTATTTCTTATGAACAATGTTTGCAATTCCAGGGAGTTCCTACTTGGTGGAGTACGACTCTCACCCCACTCAAGGATGCTAACTCCAAGGTTTATCGATTGATTGGTACTAGTACTAATATCACTCCTGCCAAGCAAGCAGAACAAGTAGTTGGACTCCAGGTTGAACGAGAGCAACTGCTAGAAGCGATCGCTGGGCGAATTCACCAATCTGTAGAATTAGAGACAATTCTGCATCAAACAGCAATTGAACTGCGGCAGTTTTTGAATTGCGATCGCGTGTTGATTTATCGTTTCGAGGCTGATGGCAGTGGAATAATCATTGCCGAATCAACTGTAGCTACTAGCGATCCCCTATTAGGCAAAAACCTCACCGATCCCTGCTTGGGTGGCAAACATCCAGAACAGTACGAACAAGGTTGCATTCAAATTGTCGAAGATATTTATGCAGCCGGGTTGCATCCTTGCCATATAGATTTACTCGCATCTTTGCAGATAAGAGCCAATCTCGTCGTACCGATTTTTAAAGAGCAAGATATGTGGGGGCTGTTGATTGCCCAGCCTTGCCGTGAATCGCATCAATGGCAGCAAACAGAAACTGACTTGCTCAAGCAGTTGGCAACTCAAATCGGCATTGCTGTCCAACAGACAGAACTTCATCAGCAACTCCAGGATCTCAAAGCCAGGATGGAGTTGCAAAAACAGAAGCATCTCAATCAGTTGCAGCAGGTGCGAAACTTTGAAGCCTTGGTGCGGCGGATGACAGAACAAATCCGCGACAGTGTGGATGAAACTCAGGTTTTGCAGACACTCACCCAGGAATTAGCACAGTTACTAAACCTTGACCGTTGCCAAATCGAACTCTACAGCGCTGACCAAACCCTAGTTACTATTACTTACGAATACACCATTAACTTACCTCAATGTCAAGGATTAACTAAACAGATTGCAGATTATCTTGAGGTTTATCAGCCCCTGTTGCAAAAACAACCATTGCAATTTTTGGAAATGGCCCCGGAATGGCAACCAAATTTGTTAGTTATGTCCCAGATGGCTTGTCCAATTTTCGATCCTCAAGGGATTTTGGGAAATATTTGGTTGACAAGAGCATCGCAAGAGGCTTTTGACGAATTTGAAATTGAGCTAATGCAACAGGTTGCAAATGAATGTGCGATCGCTATTCGTCAAGCCCAACTTTACAAACAAAACCAGGCACAGGTAAAAGAACTAGAAAAAGGCGATCGGCTCAAAAACCAATTTCTCAGAACTTTATCCCAAGAACTGCGGACACCAATAACCAGCATCAGCCTTGCAGTCCAAACTCTTGAAAGTGTCCTCACACCAGCAGAAATATCAGAAATAGAAATAGTGCCGCAACTCTTGCAGATTTTGCATAACGAGTGTGGACGAGAAAGCAAGTTAATTAACGACTTACTCACACTCACATATCTCGAAGCCGAACCCGATCCCCCAACCTTGATTGCCATTGACTTTCAAAGCTGGCTTCACCCGATTATCGAGTCTTTTCGAGACCTCACCAACTGTCAGCGACAGCAGTTAAACCTGACTGTCGATCGGGCGCTGCCACCTTTGGAGACAGATATCACTGATTTAGAGCGGATTGTCACCGAACTGCTCAACCATGCCTGCAAATACACCCCAGCCGGGGAAGCGATCGCAGTTTCTGCTCACTTGATCGAGGATGCGATCGAGCTTAATATTACCAATACGGGAATAGAGCTTACCAGCAATGAACTCTCACGGGTTTTTGAACCTTTCTATCACCTTTCCAAACACGATCCTTGGAAACATAGCGGCACGGGGCTGGAATTGGCATTAGTGCAGAAAATGGTCAGACATTTAGGCGGCTCAATTTATGTAGAGAGTGCAGCAGGTCAAACCACCTTCACCGTCAAATTCCCCTTTTAATTCGTTTTTTGGACACGGCACTAGCTAAATTTTCAGAAATTGTGCTATGATTGTTATTCGTGTGGGTGACTAGCTCAACGGTAGCCTCCATTACGCCAAAAATCCCTAAAATAAGGGTTCTCCCTCATATCTCTCAATGGTTCCACCCATTATTGAGAGATAAATGAGAGACGAGTCTTCAGGCAATTTAATTGGCTTTGAACGCTTACTAGCTTTATTTAAGCATGTTCAAAAACAGACCCCTTCAGGAGTTGGGCTGAAAAGAGAAACCAAACCTTATGGTACCTACATACTACTCCAGTTTAAATTAGGAAGTAAGCGGGTAGCTAAAGCTTGTGGGTGCACATTTACTCAAGTAGGGATGGTTGAAGCCCTCCAAAAAGCTACTAAGGTGGCTGAGGCTCTAAATAGCTTTTCCACTGAAACAGAGTTCTGGGGTTGGTATGACCAAACCATTCTCGCTAAAAATACAATCCAAAATAACCTAATTACCTTTAAGCAGGCTATTGAGATAGCAGAGGATTATTTTTGGAATAATGTGAGGAAAAAGGGAGTAAGGGATAAAAGTAATCCTTCTCACCAATCATGCTGGTATGATGCTTATGGGAGGTTCTATAAAAGCCTTCCCTTAGATAAAGTCTTTAACACTACAGACCTACTGCAAGTCGTTAACTCAAAGGAGAAGGGAACTAAGAACTTCAAAATGTGTGTGAGAGCAATGAAGAAATTAGCCCAGCTTAATAATCAAGAGAATGCCTATAAAGAGCTTGAGAAAATTAACTCAACCCAAGTTAAGTTTAGGCAGGATTTACAAAGTGTATCTCTTGATGATTTCTTGCAGATGAGGGAGCAAATACTAGATGTCCCTGCAAATGATAAACGGTTTAGGATTGAGTCACGTAAGTCTTGGCTATTTGTTTTCTCAATGCAGGTAGTCTACGGATTGAGAATTAGTGAAGTATTTGCTGTTAAAAATATTGACCAACCTTTTACAACTAAAGATGGCGTAACTATACCTGCCTTAAATGACCCTACTAATCTAGATATGGTGGTCGTAGTTGGTAATGAAACTTTACTAGGGACGACCACCAAAACAGGCTACAGACTATCTATCCCATTAGTACCACCTAAACATAATGACCTAATTAATAAGCTGGAAATTAAATCAGGTCAGTTACCTAAACTTACCTTAAATAGTAATAACCCTGTTTCAGCAAGACATAAGTACACTAAAACTGCTAGAAATAATCTAATTACCTGGTTAAAGGGTAAGTTCACACAAACTCATGCTCTCAGGCACTTATCCAACTTACATGGTCTAATGTCAGGTGTGAGTTTAGAAAAACGAGCAATGAGTTTAGGACATTCCCCCGCTATGAATGATTCCACCTATAAAAGGCGGCGCACCACTCAAACTACACTAGACCTATTAACAAACTCCACCCACCAAACTATTCCCCTAGCCTCCGCAATAACTATAGCTAAACAGTTTGGATGCACTGAGACAAAGTCAGTGAAATTATTAGCCGCTATATATGGTTTAACTGAAGGTGAAATATCTTCCCTACTAATAGGTAACCAAAATTAGTACAATAAATTATTTCAAGCGCCCCTAGTAAAATCATATATAGATAATATCTACTATCAAAATATAAAATATCCCTACTAAAGATAATAAAAGTAGAGAGAAGAGGAGATAACTAACTAGTCAACTGAAGTTATGTTGCTCTATAACAACCTGCATTTCTCTACCTTACAAAGATACCTGAAATGTAGTACCAGTGCTGTGTTGACCCTTCTAGCAGCCTGTGGGGAGAGGGCTGATTGGATAGTAAAATAGGGAGTCTACTTGGCATAAGGCTGCTAGAGTTTCCAAGTCATCTAAAAATTCACCTTATTATAAAGGGGGGATTCAATCACTTTTCTTTATAAGTCAACAGATTATATAGCTGACTAACCTAGTTGACTCTGTACAGCAAACTAATTCAGTTGACTAGGTGCGATCGCTAACTGAATTAGTTTACTAACTCCAGGTGACTGATTGATTTACTTTCCCCTTCCCTTAGTAGAGTGGAGTTAATTGAGATGTTATGTTATCTCCTTATAGGTTATCTATCTATTATTACTATAAGTGGTACAAGTAGCGGCCCAGATTGCGGTTAACTTCAAATTAGGCGACTAGGAGCGATCGCTAGTTCAGGTAAACTGATTCTCTGTTAGCAGAAGCAGTTATCTATATACAGCAAAAAGACCTCAGCGTTGTTAGCGGCGAGGTCTTCTTAGTTAGTTATTAGTTTGAGTTATGCTGCCTTGCTGGGGACTCTGTAGCCTTCTTTTTGCAGGAATCTAATTAGGAAACTTAAGCCCTTTTGAGTTACTTTACAGGTAGGTTTAACCCCTACATTAGTAATTGTTTCTACCACCTCAAAGTAGCCTTGTGACACATACTGCTGGTAGGGTAGATTACCAATCTGAAGTACCCGCTTATCTCTCAACAATTGCATTAGGTTGTTTCTACCCAGTGAAGGGCTATTAATAATCTTTGCTGCTTCAGAAAAGCTAAGGAGTTTACCTGACTCAGCAATCACATCGTATACTTCCACTTTAGGAGCCATCTGAACTACCTTAGCTTCAGCTTCAGCAGCCTTGAGAGCCAATCTCTCCTTCTCATCTTCTGCCTCTACTAGCGCCAACAGAGCTTCCCGGTAGTTAGAAGGTAACTTAGGTTGGTTAGATTCAACTGGGGCCACCCAGCCTGTAATCTGCTGAATGTAAACTCTAATACCTATAGCAGCAAAGGCTCCTAGAGACATAGCAGCTTCAGTTCTACCCTGTTGAGCATAGTGGGTTAAGACTGCTGCACAGAAGGTGTCTTTTAGTATAGTAGCTTGCTGATATTCTGAGTTAGTCCGAAGGGCTAAATCCTCTAAACCCTTACCAGTAAAGGATTCTAGAATTGGAGAGGGTGCTTTAGTCCGAACAGTCTCAATGATTCTTCTGATTGATTTCTCATCTACACCGCAGGCTCTAGCTAAACCTGACTGTGACATACCACTTTCACCAGTAGCATTGATGGTGAAGTATTGGATACCGTTCTGATTGGAAATAGTTAAGTTAGACATAATAGTAATTAATATATATTTGCTTTAATACACCTATATTTTAACATTTTGTTTAATTAACGTCAGTAGTAAAAGTATTATTGAATGAGCATAATGACCAGTAAAAAATAATTTATATCTGCACATTTTTTACCTATAAAACTATTGACAAATACCCTAAAAAATATATAATTGAGGTATGAAAGTTGAGGGGAAGGGAATACTTCCAGCCAACAGGAAAAGGACAGCAATACGACACTAAGGCTGTTACACCCCAAGGTTTGAACAATAGTGAACGCATCACAGTTAATAGCTAACTTTCATAGGTAAGACAGCCTTAAAAACTTGAACAGCTACAGTCCTGCATGGCGATGTGTCGATAAGATTGAAAAGGGGTTTTGACAGTGCAACCATATACTGTTGGCAGATTTAGAATTCACAGCCACCTAGAATAATCCGCAGACTTTCCAGAGGATGACCAGCGATAGATTAATCCTCCTATACCTTCAGAGCAATCTGAGGGTTTAGTTGTATGTAGCTCCCTCTAATTCTCACAATTAGAATAGTCTCAGAAGCCTTTAATTTAGTTAGGTTAGCATTAGTATCCTTCAGGATTTAAGGAGCCTTCTAGGGCATTCTGGAGGGATTAACCCTACTACTCACTCCACTTACTAATTTTGTTTTTTGTAATAAAGAGGGATAACCAATGGAGACTCCAATTTTTAAAATAATAGAAGAAGAGTTGCTTCAATGTAGAGAACGGATAGATTCATTTATAAAGACTCTTCATGAGATAGATGCCTACTTTCCAGACAAACCTGACATTGCATTACTGTTAGCGCGGGCAGTATTGAAATATGAGGATACAAGTTTCCTCATTGAAAAATTGACTAGGCTCCAATGGAATGTAATGAGGGGAAAATTTGAAGAGGATAAATAAGGCTAAATTAGAGAAATAATGACCTGATGAGTCAACTAATCTTGTAGTTGACTCATCAGGGTATTTGTTGATATGGAGGGAGTCCAGATTAGTTGGCTTTTAAAGCTACTTTCCATTAAATAACTCTAACTATTAGAATCCTCATCCTCAATATTATCTGGGTATATTTTGAAAAGGTTATCTGCTTCTTTATCTTTCTCTGATTGTACCCAACGCTGATGATCTATAACAGTACGGGCTATGAGCTGTGCAAGTGTCTCTTTTCTTATTTGTTTCTTCAAAACTTTTACCTCAATAAAGTTGAGTTAAATTATACTCCTCTATTAGTAGGCTGAAAGGAGCGATCGCTTACTGTTAAAGTAGACTGCTTCTATCCGCAGAGAACTAGTTACCCCACCCCACAAGGCCCCTGAAGGTGGGGTAATTGTAAACATAGGCATTAGGTCATTCAGGTAAACTTGACTCTGTAGAGAGGCACTGCGGGTGTAGATGACCACAGAAGTATTGGAATGTAGATTGATGTATTGGTAGGCTAAAGTGGTGGCTGCTGAGATGCGATCGCTATAGTGATTCTTCTAAAAGAGAAGCAGCACAACTCCTCCATGTATTTAGATGCAGCGTTGAATAAATGGCTTCTCATATTCAGTTGTCATATTAATTTTTTATACACCCAGTTTACCAAGGACAAGAGCTAAAGAGTAGACTGGATGCTTTGATTGTTGTTCTAGGGTTACACATGAGCAAGCTAATACCCGTATTCTTAACACTAGCTCTATTGAGTAATAGTATGGTTGCTCAGGCTCAACCTCTGGCTAGTAAATGCCTTGGTATTAAAGAGGAGACTTTATCTAAGAAAACTATAATTAGGAAGTTTCCTACATTTAATATTCAACTGGAAATTGCTGAGAATACTAACGCTATCCAAATGACTGAAGGCAGCATACTAATAGTTGATAGAGGAACCTATAAGTACCTAAAGTGTTTGGAAACAAATGGTCGCGTTTTTGGTAGAGATATTTTTGGGCTATTAATCAGCAAGGGAACTGAGAGTTACCCCATCAATGAGCAGTTACCAAATAGACCCTCAACTTACATAGTTGCTACTAAAGACTATAAGAGCATGGCCTTAAGGTTTATTTTTGATAATGGTAATACTGATATTAGTTTATATGGAGGCGGGCCTTTAGAATCTAAACAGGAAGTAAAAGATGAGCTGGACTCTTTATTAAAGATACTGAAAGCAGTCACATTTTTATCTAATTATTAGGAGTTATGAAATCTATAAACTTTACCTAAGAAGTCTAAAGTTTATCTGATTAAAAGTAGTAAGCCTTCCAATTTTTAATAATCGCTTTAATCTCATCATAATTCACCTCATTTAAAGCTTTAACTCTTATAGCATTAATCCAATTTGGTATCCATTTTACACCCACCTTTTCTTCAGTACATAAAGTTACTACTTCATTTTGTAACACAGGAATTACCTTACTATAATGGTCAAGCCAATTTGTACCTAGAGGTAAGTAGGAATTCATGCTTTTCCACTTACTATAGGTTTCTTCTATGGCAGGACTAGAAAGCTCAAGTAAACCCTTCATCCTTTCATTTAATCTATCAAATGTAGACTCCTGCATAACTACACACCTGGTTAAGTACTGACCTACTCTAAAGCATCATTTAGCCTATGTATGTGATAGAAATCACCCCCAGTGCGATCACTAAGTGATTCTCTTATAGAAGATGCAGTCTCAATGATTAGGTGGCGGTAGTGACGGCAGCTACATTTGTTAACCTTGGTGAAAAGTTAACTGAAGTGGTGACTACTAACCTAGGGTAACATCCAGATACTCCTCAGTATTTAGTATAATATTATATACATACAGCAGTGTATTCCCTGCAAGAAATGGAATAATAAAAGGTTATTTTGAAATAGAAGCCCTATCTGAAAATTATGTCAGTACCACCATCAAAGATCATTAAAACTTACACAACTGATGAAACAGTTGAAAAAGAACTTGCCCCTGGTGAGAAATTTGAGAGAACTGTAGAGGCTATTGAGGAAGTAACCAGAACTAGCAAGACAGGGGTAAAAGAGGTGACTATAAAATATGAATCTGCCCCAGTTGAGAAACCTTAATACTAAATGATTAATTTAATGAGTTAGTTACAATATTAACTAACTCATTTAGTTGTCTTGATGTGAGAGGAGGGCTGTGCTTTAGTGAAATCTGGTAGCTTAGAAAAAAGTTGTAAGGATTTTTATAGCCTGTAATCTTTACTGTGTGAGGCTTGTAAGCTATCTACTATACTAATAATGCATGAAAATTTTATTAGTTATCTTATTACTCTTTTCTTTATTGCTCTAGGATATTTGATAAACTTAGTGTTCTTTGTTGCTGTTCCCTGTTTTCTTGTAGTAGTTTGGTAATTTAAGGGGTAAAAAAAGCTAACCTGCTCTATGGTGGCCCCTATTAAAGTTAACTAATTCTATTCCTCTATATTCAATCCTTTCAGTTAGGTGTAGTTTCAGTTTGCTTGGTGGAAAGTTAACTGAAGTGATTTCTTGACTCTATCCTTTTAATTAAAAAAAAAGGGTAGCTAATTCAGCTACCTCTTATAAGTTTTGTTAGATTTAGTTTTAGTAAACTTCAAATTCTAATAGAGAATCTGGAAACTCTTGAGCTAACCAGCTAGTTAATCTTTCCTGTACTTCAGTTACCTTAGCTGGCTCAACTTCTAAGCTCAAACCATCATAAGAGTAGGTAAGGATGTTTTCATTTATCTGCTCACCAATCATTCTCTGAATAATTAATTGTTCAGCCCCCTGAGCTAAGTGAGATAGCAACTTGGCACCAATCTTGGAATTGTTAACTTTACCTTTCTTGACTTCACTTCTGTACTCACTGGTTTCCTTCTTGAGGTTAAACTTTAAACCCAAGGCATTTGTATGGATGACATTCTCAATTTCACCAGCTTCAATCTTGTCAATGGTGAAGTCAGCTAACCATTCATCTCGAAGCTCTACAAGGGGCTTTAGTATACCCTCAAAGCAACTATTAACCATTTCCTTGGTTACAGTGAATCTATACCCTAGTTTCTTTTCAGCTTTCTGAGTGGCTAGAAAAGGAAGCTCACTCATTTTGGCTCCAAAACAGAAACCATAAATGATTACTTTCTTAACTTCTTTGGGTAGTGTGATAGGCCCTATGTGCTTCCAAATACTATCAGTTTTAATAATACTTAGAATCTGTTTCTTAGTTTCTGTGGCTTGTAGGATATCACAAAGAATAATTAACTGAGCACACTTTAAGTCCATTTCCATAACCTTGTTGGCTTTGTTGGTTGGCTTAACATAGTGCTTTCTAATTTTACTTGTTAGAGCCATAGGGCCACCTGATGTATGTAGTCTTCCAGGCCCCTGGATATAAAAGGAACCATGATACTGAGGATCATTAGTTTCTCTGATATCATCTAAAGCACTTAATAAAGCCTCTTGTTGGTCTTGGCTTAATTCAAGGCTTCTGTTGAATTTTCTACCTTCTCTTGAATTAAATAAATTCAAGTCAAATACAAATTTAGAATCCCTTAACTTCTCCCAAGCTTTTTTAGTTACTTCAGGAAGTTGATTAGACCTTAGACATCTACCACCCCAAGCAGCAGGTTTTAACCCAACATTAAGGTCAGGTTTAGCAAATGCTAACTCATCATATTCCCCACTTATCAACTTAGCCAACTCTTCTTTAATTTCCTCCATTAGCCCCTCTCCAAGCATAAACCTGCGACAATAACCTTCCCCATGCCCCGTAACACTAATAAACTCAAGTAAGGGGTCTATAGTTTCTTTTGTAACAGTTGCCATATATTTTTTAAATTTAAGTTTAGTATTATAATCTTCTACTGAAAAGGGAGTCATTAAAACAAATAGGTATTCAACTGGTATTTGCAAATAATCATTAGGTTCATTATCTTGTGCCTTCTGGTTTCTAACCCTTAACAAGGAATATACATAAGCTACTTGCTGGTTAGTAGGAGCTTTACCTATTAAATTCTCTAAAGCTTTAGCTACCAATTTACCCTTCATCTTCTGGGTAATCTTAAGTTGGTAATTATCAATTTTCTTAATGTGGTCTTCCATATTTAGTTGTCTATTTAGTTTTAAAAATATAAAGTTTAGTTATTTAGGAAGAGAGGAAGGAGAGTAACTAGCTCTCTTTTCAGCCTTGCAAAGCTTATCCTCTATACGTAATATTGTAACAAAGTTTGTTATAAATGGCCATAGTAAAAGGGGCATTTTATAAGCAGATTAATAATTAATCATAGGTACTATTTTCCATAGCAATGTTGACCCACTCCATTACTTGACGTTCCCAGTCTAAATCCACAGGGTCTTCATTTATTTCTACTTCGGTAAACTCAGGTTTAGTTAAGTTCTGAACCTCAGTTAAAGAGACATACATATAGCCCCTTCTGTTCTTATATCCTTTGAGTTTACCAGTACGAATATAGTATCTAACTCCATCTGAACCAGATAATCCTAATAACTTGGCAGCTTTTTTAGTAGTAATTAAATCAGTTGGTATCATAATAATTTCCTTTAGTTTATTTCTTTTCTTTCTCTCTATATATAAAAATTGTCCAAACTATTTTAAATTGATGCCTGAATTTCCCTAAATTAATAATGTAGAAAAAAGTTGTAAGGGAATTTATAGGTTAAAAAGTTTACAACGCTTATCTATAGGGTAATAATGCACTAATTCTAATAGCTAACTATTAGATGATTATTATTTTGTTTTCTTGTGAATAGTTGTCTTCTGTTGTTTCCTATTAAAAGATAAATTTGCTGTAGAAAAAAAGCAAAAAAACTTAACTCTGTCGCCGTTAAATATTGGTGCTTATACTGAATGAATTTCTTTTATTAGAGGTTAAAGTTGTGTACAAATTCAATTGATTACTGGGGGATTTTATGTTTAGACATTTACTAAAAAATATCGGTTTAGGCATCGTTATAGTTTCTACTACTATTTCCAGCCCTGGTTTAACACAGACCCAATCCAATTTAAGTTCTCCACCAAAGCTAAATTGTGCTCCCAAAAGTAATCAATCGCATATTCTTTCTGCTCCTAATCCAAAGAAGATTCATCCTAATTGGAAGAATGGTATTGGTTACTCTTGGACTTTACTAGGTAAAAAAATAATTAAAAATAATACAGGTATTTATATTAAGGGTAATTTATATTCACCAAGAGGAGGGCTTGTAAATAAGAATGTATTTATTATACAAAAGGAATGGGACTGCTCTTAAACTTATATATTGAGGTCTGGTGCTCATCTATCCTCTATTGCACCGCAGGCATTAGGATTACTACAATCAGTGAACATTAAAGAGACGACTTATAGGGTGTATACTATAAAATGCTAAACTGATTGTTTTTTATTAAATTTATGGAAGCTATAACACTAATTCAAAAGCTCATTAAATTATCAGGTAAAACAAAAGAGTTAAAAATTGTCCCTTTGTCTGACTCATTAGGGGTAAAAAATAATATGTAATGAGGGATCACAGTTAGTAGTAGATGAAAGCTTTTCTGATGAAGATGAGTTGTTACCTCTTTTAATTAAAGAGATAGAAAGTCAAAAATGGGGCTATGAAATTAAAGCTACTTGGTTTGAAACAGATCAAGTAGGGGCTTTAACCTACAACCGCTATGATTATTCTGTAAAAGTTGACACTGAAATTGCTATATCTGAGAGTAAAGTAGAAGCATTAATAGCTGCATTAATTAGAAAGTTAACTTAATACTTTTAGGTCTTTACTATATCCAGAAGCCTTACTATAAGAGCACTCCTCACTTCTGAGGAGTGAGGATTAGACAGCTTCTCCAAAAGGAGAACCAGTTTAGTAGACATTAAAAAAAGAGGACTTATTACAGCCCTCTCTGATTTAGATTATTTATGCAGTCTTGCTTGGCACTTCATGCGCCGCAGGCTATAAGCCAACCAAGTATTCAGCATTTTTTAACTGCTTCCTCATTCTCAATAGTTAACTGAAGCTACCAGACAGATGGATGCGATCGCAGGTATTATTGAGTTTTTTAAGTGATAGCAAGAGAATAATAACATTTATTTTGAAGGAGGGACTTTCCCCTCCTTTTTCATGGGTTTCATTAGCTGAATCATTGTGAGTATCTAAAATGTACAGATCAGTCTAGTTATAAAATTACAGTACCAGAATTAGAAACCTTACTGTAAGCTCACTCTACAATATTGTTTAGCTTCAGATTGCTTAATAGGTAAACATAAAATGTGCAGGTTTCTTCATTCCCTACCTTCCCTACCTTGGTTAGATTAAGACAACTTCTCCCAAAGAAGAAGCAGTTTAGTTTTTAACAGTCTCCCAGTTAATGCAAGGTTATTTTAGTATTATTAATTCATGAACATTAAGGAACTTACATTACTATGAAGACCACATCACTGATTACCACTTCCCACGCAATTCTCACCGTTACTGCTTTAGGTATCCTCACAGCGTCTCCTATTTTGTTAGCACTAGCTTTCTTAGGTTTCTGTGTGGACAAAGTATTGGATGAAGCTCTACTAAGCTCTCTGAAGACAACTGTAGCCCTTCAAGATTTACACACAGAACACTTGGAAGACCAGCTAGCTGCTAAGAAATCTAATGAGTCATTACTTACCTCTTCTACTAAAAGAGTTGCAGGAATCTCAACCTAAGCTAAGTCAAGACCTGCTTTCTCAGTGTCTATCTAAACTAACCAAACTTGAGAAGGCAGCCATCATGTATCAGCTTAATAAAAATAGGAGTGCTGAGATTATACTCACCAATCTTTACCTGCAAGATGGCACCTCTTCCAAGTTTGACACCTGGGCTGATGAACTTTACTTAGAAGTTGTTAACAACCTAAATTATTCAATATCAGAAATCCTAGATTAATTACTAATATGATTACTATTATTACCCTTATTATTTTCACTTTGATTCTATTCAGCTTTGTTTTGGGTTTACTTGTAGGAAAGCTACTGCTACAGCCTCAGTTAACAGAAGATAACTTGGCTGCATATACTGACTTCCAACGTGACTTTGCTGATTTCTCTGACCGCAACTAACCCCAGCTAAGTTTAATTAAACTAATAGCTTCCTACTGAAAATAGGGGGGGGCTATTTTGTTGTGACAACCTGCACAGATTCTGCATACGGGTGTCAGTTAATATTATGTATAGAAGGTTGCAAGAGACCTAATTAAATTTACATAATATATAAATCATTATGATTATTACAACACAACCACTCAAAGATTCCATTCTCGCTTCTGAACCTCAAGCTGACCTTTCCATCTTAGAGGAGTTATGCGGCTTAGTTAGAAAACACAACCTCAAATGGGTTGGTAGAGGTAGCAAGCATGGAGCCTTCTTTATCATGTCTCAGTTATCAATAGCTAAAGGTTTAGATTCAGATGATTACAAATCCCATTGGGTGACAAGGTGCGCCAAAGGCACCCCGTCAGAATCCTTACCTGGAGAGGCTTTGAAGTTAGAGGGTGAAAAGCTAGCTGCCTTCAAGAAACTATACCAAGAAGCTTACCCAGGTGAGTCTTTAGGACGTATTAACTCATTATTTGTAGGAGATTGGATTCATGCTTACAGCTACTTAGTCCAAGGACAAACACAGACCGCTAAAGACTTCCAAACATTAGGTGCTAAATCAATAGAGGTAGCTTCAACTAGTGAATTACAACACATTGTTGAACCAAACTTACAATTAAAGATTATGGAATTAGCTGGCTACTCTAATATCAACCTAAAGTTTGAAGTAGCGGTAGTTGATAGTTTTAACGCAGGTAGTCATAGAAGATGGGACTTTGTAGAGAGACTACCTAAAGTTACCAAATTGTATGAGCTAAAATCTCGCACCCTCTCTGAAGATAATGTGCGTTCTACCTTATTTGCTAAAAAGTATGTTGAGTTAGCTTCTGAACGTTTCCCTGGTAAACCAATTGAGTTCATCTTCACATCTCCCAAAGGAATTAGTTGGGAAGCTAAGAATCTTATTCAGGAGGTCAATGAGAAGGCTTCTACTTTGTATCCTGGGGTAAAGGTTAAAGTAAGTTTCATTGATACTCAGGAGATTACAGAGAGGCTTATTAATAACATTCTAAATGACTCACCAATTGAATCTCACTTCTGGTTTAAGAGGAAGTTAGAAACAGAAGGGTTTAATTGTGTAGTAAGTAGTAGAACGGTAGACAGATTAAACACTTCTATTGTTGAGGCTTATCAAACTGGGCGGTTAATCAGAAAATCCAAGATAGATAACGTTATTCAATTCCCAATTCTAAAGAGCGCTAAGGCAGCTTAACTAAACTCAACTGATTCTCTCTATATAGAACCACTTCATCCTCCTCTAACCAGGGGGATTTTTTAATTTAATCCCACCTTTTACTATCACCCTTCACCTATTATTTAAAGCATAGAAAGAGAATTATAGGGCACTTAAATGAGTACTGCAATTAGTAGAGCTTACAAGTTATTTTTAAAGGGTTATTCCCTTCGTAAAATAGCCAAAATATTCAAGATTCCCAAGTCAACTTTATCTTACAAATTCAGAAAGCTTTATGGTTCAGATTACGCAGAGCAAAGGAATCACTGGGGTATATTACCAGTAATCCAAGAGTATATAAATGATAAAGATTTATCAGTCAGAGATAGACAACAAATAAGGGATTGGATGAATAGTAACTTCAATCAGATTATTGAAAGTGAGAGAGCAAACTTAGATAAACCTCTGTACACAAACCGCAAACTCCAACAGCTAACTGAACTTGAATACTCCTACCGCAAAGGAGACTGGAAGCGGTTATTTGAAGACACCTTAATCTCAAACTATTAACTATTAATTTTACTAATAAATAAACAAAAGGATTACATATTATGACTACTATTACTAGCTACATTGATTCTACAAATTTAGAAGAATGTTTAGAGCTATTTTTCTCAGGAGAGTTTGATAATGTTGACCAATATATTCCCCACCTCTACAAAGATTTAAGTGAACTGAAGCCAGGTAATTCTCTATTTGGTAAGCTTGATTCTGCTGACCTTGAGCTAGCTCTATGGACGCTGGGTACATTACACAGGGCAGCTATTGAATTTCACTTTATAGGTAATGAGACATCTTGGTTAATATTACGCCACAACTACCTCCACAGTAACCAGCAAGGGACTTTAGAAAGCTGGATGACTGTAACATACCTTGAGGCATTAGAACTGCTCTCCAGTGAGGTTATGAAGCTAATTTAGGACAGATTTATTAGTTAGATATCTAAATATTACTAGGTGCTTCAGGTGGCACCTTTTTTTATGGGAACAAATAACAAAGCATTTATGCTGACACAAGTTCAGCGAGAATTTTTAATATTACTTTTATCAATTTCACCTCACTTATCTAAGCCCCAAATTAGAGCCATCTTCCTGAATAAGTTTCAGGTTGAGTTAACAGAGCAGCAGCTAAAAACATTAATAGCTAAATTCAAAAAGAAAGTTGAGGAGCTTCAGAAGAGTGAAGCTTTGACTTTGGAATTGGCTATCAAAGTTGGGCTAGTTAACTTGCACTCTAAAATAAGCCGCACCTTAGAGCTACAACAGATTGTATCTATGGGTAAGAATGGTTATCTGCATGAAACCCAATCTGCGCGAGGTGAGGTTGTTTCTTACCTCAAGCATGACTTAAAGACAGCAGTTGAGGCTCTTAAAGCTATTAGGGCTGAGTGGGCTGATGGGGTTCAACAGCAAGCTAATTACACAATCCTCATAGGCGATACCCAGGCTCCACAAGTAGAGGAACTTGAGGGAGACGATGAGTTGTGAGCTTCAACATTAACCTACATGCTAAACAAAAGGAGATATTTTTAGACAAACGCAGGTTTAAGTTATTAGTCTGTGGAAGGAGATTCGGTAAGTCGCATTTACTTAGAACTGGGCTTATAGTGGCAGCCTTAAGTTGTAATCTCCCCTATGACCCAAATTTTCCTACTGTTGCTGCCCTAATAATGCCAACATTAAAGCAAGCTAAAGCAGTACATTGGAAAAGTCTAGTTTCCCTATTAAAGGATGCCCCGTTTGTAGAGTCTATTAATAACTCTGAATACAGAATAGTATTAAAGGGTAATAAGCCTGATATTATTCTAAGAGGGGCAAACGATGATGAGGGTAATGGATTACGTGGACTTAAGTTTTTCTATGCGGCAGTAGATGAATTTCAAGATGTAAAGCCTATAGTTTGGGAGGAGGTAATTCTTCCAGCGCTATCAGATACAGAAGGGTCTACCGCAACATTAGTAGGGACACCAAAAGGTAAGAGCCACCCCTTATATAAGTTCTATCAGAAGATTAAAGATTTACCAGAGTGGGCTTACTATCATTTTAGAACTAAGGATAATCCTTTCTTTCCAATAGCAAGACTTAGGTTAGCTAAAGCTCAACTGCCGCCTAAAGTATATAGGCAAGAGTTCCAAGCTAGCTTTGAGGATTTTGATGGACAAATATTTGACCAAATAGATTCTTCTAGACACTACATAACAGAGATACCTAATAATCTCTCTTACTACATTGGGGGAGATTGGGGCGATCGCAACCCAAGTTTAGTTGTTATTGGATTAAATGAACGTAAAGGTCAATTTTACATAATTGACTACTGGCTTAATAAATCTGGGGAGACTATACCAGAAGAAGTCTTCTTAAAGGAGATGGCCAAACTTTGTATTAAGTATAGGGTACATAGGTGCTATCTCCCAGATGACCGTGGTGGTTCAGTTAAGTCAGCAAGAATACTAGGTAAACGTGAGAATATACCTGGCATGACTAAGGCTGTAGAGGTTAGTAGGACTAAGTTAGGACTGATGGCAAGTAATGATATTGTTAATAACTTATTTTATCAAGATAATCTTTTTATCAAAGCTAATTTAACTGAATTGATAACTCAATTTGAAGACTATCATAGGGCTACTAACTCAGAAGGGGAGTTAGTAAATAAACCAGCAGACCACCAAGAAGACCACACCATAGATGCTGCTAGATACGCCATAGGTCGGCTATATAACACCCTTCAAAATAAACAACTTATAAATTAAACAATATATGTATCCCAATCAATTACTTCTAGAAACTCTAGAGTCAAAGAATGCTGAGTATGTTCAGCTTCAACCCGCGCTAAATGAAATTGACTTACTAGTTTCAGGCGGCTACCGACTCAAGAATGCTATTAGGTATTTTCTTCCTCAAAGACCAGGTGAGGAAAATGAAATTTATGAAACCAGACTTAAGAAGTTTACCTATTTAAATATTCTTAGCGCAAATATAAATGAGCAGGTTAGTAAGCTTGCTAATGCCCCTATGACCATTGACGGGTTAGATGCCAATCCTAAGTTTTGGTCAGCCTTTAGGGAAGATACAGACCTAGCTGGACGCTCAGAAAAGAATCTAATCACCTTAATCTTTAGAGAACTTTTAAAGTTCAAAAAGGTATTCATCCATGTGGATAAACCTAAATCAGAAGTCGCCCCAGTTAACAAACTACAAGAGGAAGCGTTAGGTCTACGCCCCTATGTTGTAACCTATAACCCACTTCAAGTTATTAACTGGAGTGAGTCTAAAGGTAAGTTAAATTGGCTAAAGATTAGACAGATATCAGAAGATAATTCTAACCCTATAGCTGCGTCTAGAAAGGTCTGCACGTGGACAATTATTGACTCTAATTACATTGCTAAATATTCTGCAATTGTGGAGCTTGATGGTAAAGGTAATATCACTAAAGTTAATAGTGAGATGACTAATGCTGACACTACCATTAGCTTGGTATCTCTTATCCCTCATGGTTTTAACCAAGTACCAGTTCTCAAAATAGAGTTACCTGACCAACTTTGGGTTGCTGACCAAGCAGTTAGTAAAGCAGTTGAGCATCTAAGAACAGATTGTAGTAAGTATGATTTACTGACGTTGGCTTATTTTCAGCGCACCTTCAAAAGAGTTCAAACACCTGACTCAGACCTTGAGCAAAGTTATACAAATGATGAGCCTCTACCAACTGGTTTACAGCATGTAATTGAGCTAGAGAAATTTGAGTGGGCAGAACCAAAGGGAGACATTATTAAACACATGGCTGAGTCTCTAACGGCCATAGAAGGTCAGGTAAGAGATTTAGTTAGCTCAGGTGGTGTGTCATCTTCTACTGGCGCTCTAAGTCAATCTGGTGTCTCTAAGCAAATGGATTTTGTTAAGCAGGAAGCAATGTTGAAGTCCTATGGGGAAACCATCATTGACACCTACCAAGACCTTTTGCAATTAGTAGCGATCGCAGCAGGTATAGATGGAAGTAAAATCTCTGTCACAGGTCTAAATAGTTTTGAGAATGACTCGTTAGATTCTGCATTAGTCAAGCTGGATTCTGTCAGCAAACTAAACATAGAAAGCCTGAAAGCTAACCTACCACCTTCCGCATTAAAGGTAATTTATGAACAGATGGTAGCGCTACTAGCAGGTAATTTATCAGCCTCTCAAAAAGAGCAAGTTAACAAAGAGATAGAGGTACTGCTGACCACTATTAAGACTTTGGACACTTCTAAAGTATAGGAACACTAACCAACTGGCTAAGGTTAAAACCAGACAAGTTTTACTGACAACTTAAAAGACAGATACCTATAAATACAGGATTATTTAAAATGACAGAACAAGAAATTCAAACTTTGATTGATGCTTCCCTAAACTCTTTTAGAACTGAAATCAGTTCAGAGGTTACTAAGGCTAATCAAGGACTTGCAGCAAGTCTCACTAAAGAAATTAAGAAACTTCAAACACCACAACCCACTGTAGCAGAAACCCCCACTGAATCTGTCCAAGAGAGGCTAACCCTTAAGGCTTTAGAGCAGCAGCTAACAGAACTTAAGACTCAATTAGCTAATAAAGATTTGGAGACCATTGCAGCTAAACGTAGCAGTGCAGTTTCTCAGGTAATTGCTAATAGTAAAGCCCTCAGTCCTTCAACCCTACAGAAAGTTTTCTTACTTGATAATGCAGACAAAATCAAAGAAGAAAATGGCAAATGGTATGTGGCTAAAGGTGATAGTGTTTCAACTTTAGAAGACGCACTAAATTCTTATCTGTTAACAGAAGATGGAAAAGCATTTCTACCTGCTTCAGGAGTTAGAGGTTCAGATGCTCAAGAAACAAAGGTAACTCCAATTGACCCTAATCAAAAACTTAAGGCAGAAGATGCCTTATTTGAATCATTCTAATTCACTCAAAAACATTAATTAATTTATAAAATATTATGGCAGTTATTGCTAGTGCATTAAACTCACTACAGTTGGTAGTTGATGAAGAAGTTGCTGCTTTGCAACTGAATCAATTCCCAATGTTGAATCGTATTCAAAAGAAAACAATTAGCCAAAAGGCTATCAAATGGAACGTTAACGTTTCTGGAGCTGCCGTAACAGGTGAAGCTACGACTGCCAACGTTACTACCTACTCTGAAGATTCAGTTGTTTCAGCTCAATTGGCTATTGGTGCAAATCGCTTGCGTCATAGTTTCCAAATTCAAAAAGAAGACATCGCTGAAGCAAAAGCTGCTGGTAAGGGTGCTTTACGTGACCTTTTTGGTTATGAAATCCAAAGTGGTATCCGCGTACTTATGGAATCACTATCTGGTTTGCTATACACTGGCGCAGGCGCAGCTTCTGATGGTGGATTAATTGGCTTAACAACGGCTGTACCCACAACTGCTGGTGCTTACGCTGGTATCGCTGCTTCCGCATTGTGGAACCCTTATGTAAACCATAACGCAACTGCTCGTGCATTATCGCTAGCTTTGCTGCTAGACATTGAAGCTGGTCTTGCCACCAAAGGCGCTACCTTCAGTGCAATTTATACCACACCTGCAATGGTTGTTAAGTATAAAACGTTGTTTAACGCTAATACTGGCATCACAAATATCCTAGAAGCTGGTAAAGCAGATTTAGGTTATACAGGTGTTAGTTATGCTGGTCGTCCTATAATCCAAGACCCATATTGCACCCCCAACGCAATGTACTTCTTGAATGAATCTGAAGTATCCTTATATACGTTTGCTCAGAACAACACAAGCGGCAACCAAGGTATGCAATTTGCTATTGAGCAATTACCTTCTAGCAACCCAGATGCAGAAAACTATGCCATCTTGGTTAAGCCCCAATTGCAATTAAAGAACCGTCCTAAGGCGGCTGCTCTCCTAAGCAACGTTGGTGCATAAGTAAATGACACAATTCACCATACCTCAAGTTGAAGAGTTTGAGAGAATCTTAGGTTATTCTATCTACAATGTTACTGTTAGAAGTCAGCTAATTTCTGATGATTACACTGTCACTATAGTTGATAGAGCTTTAACTATTCTTGATGAGTTGGTGAGTATTGATGGTTTGTTAAAAGAATCCCTTGAGACCAGTTTTGTAAAGGAATCTAGGGGTTCTAAACTGTCATACAGTAGTCATGTAGCTCACCTGAAATCAGAAGGTACAAGGTTGCTAGCTGAGTTAGGGCAACTACTAAGGGTAGGAGTTAATTACAACAAATACTTACCTAATAGGAAACGTAATTCAACCGCAGCTTATTGGTAAGATAAATGTTTCATTATACTATTAAGGCATCTGGCCCACTATTTGAGGGTAGAGTCACCACTAAAAAGATACTAGAGGCTGCTTTAGAAGAGACAGCAGACTTTGCAAAGAATACAGTTAAGAATGTTACTCCTGCAAAAACAGGGGCACTAAAATCAGGTTGGCTTACAACTGTAAACAGGAAATCAGTAGCATTATCAAACTCTGTAATTTACGCACCTTTTGTTGAAAAGAAAGTGCAGATGGTAAATAGGTCGCTACCTGTTATTAATGAGAACTTACAACAGAATATAGCTAAAGGAATCAATAAACTCAAATGAACCTATATGAAAAGCTGGCTAAAATTGAAAATAAGCTCAGTTTAGTAGAGGACAAGCTAGGGGTTCCTCAGCGTAGATATCTATTAGTAAGGCATACAATAACAGACCCTATTACCCGCGCTCCCAATATAGAAGATACTTTAATAAATCCCAAAGCTTATATAACTTCAGTCTCCCCTAGATTTGTGAATATGCAGATAGCAATTCCAGGGGCTGACTCAATTTATGTAACAGTTAATGACCTTGAAGTAGAGATTCCTAAAGTCTACCCTATTACATTATTTAAACCAGAGGTTAAGACTAGAGCGATATTTATTTTAGACCCACCAGTAACTTATGGGACTGTTGTTTATTCTAACCCTACTACTAAATCTTTTAACAAGCCTAATATTTATAGTTTAGTTTATGCGAATGATACTTACTCTACTGTATATAAATTAATTTTAACTGAGCAGAGGGATAAGAAATGAATATACAGTTAGCGCATCAGAAAGTTAAAGAATTTTTAGCTGTTAGGGTAAAGATTGACGCTTGGGATTTAGATGTACCAGAAGGTTTATACAGCCCTACTTCAAATAATTATCAACCAGGTAGTAGTGCTATAGCTCTCCCAATACAAAACTTAGTTCATAAAAAAGTAGGGCTGAACTTAATAGAAACCTCAGTAAGGTTGCCTTATAGAATTACCTACAGATTCGCATACGATTTAGCTTATGACGCATTACTCTTTAATGGCTTAGAGGGGGTACTCAGTACTGTGCATTTACTATCACTACTTCAATTGCCAGATGAAAATATTAAGTCATTTCAACCTGCTGAAGTAGAAGATTCAATAACAGTGGAGAGAATAGCTCAAAAGGATGGGGATTGGTTAGTAAACCTTAACTTTGCTTTTGATGTAGTTTTCAACACAACTGACTTTCCAGATATCTCAAGTATTCAACCTGCTGATTATTACAATATTGAAAATCCACCTCCTTTATCTGAAATAACTATTAGGACTAATAGAGCTAAACCTGAATTCAAAAAGAGCAATACTTCTACTTATATAGAAGATTCAACAATTAATATTACTAAATAATATTGCTTTATATAACCCTAATCAGGTTGAAGAGTACTTAGGACAGTATTAATTAATAGATTAAATATAAAAATATGACCTCACTTTTTACAAATTTTAAGTCTCCCGGAGTAAAGTTGGTGGAGACAACCCAAGGATATAGAGCGCTTGAGATTGCTTCATTTGAGACGCATTATATTGTTGGTTCCTCAGCAACTGGAGCTTATCTTTACCCAACTCAAGTAAGCAGCCTAGCTGACTTCACAAATCAGTTTGGTGCTAGTCCTAGTGAAGCTTCAATCCGCCTTTTGTTCAGAAATGATAAAAGAGCCCTTATATTCTTTGTTCGCACCCCAATTGCTGTCAGACGTACAGTAACAGTATCCACAGCAGTAGCTGGTACATATACAGTAACTGTTGCAGGTACAGCAGTAAATTACGTAGCTACAGGTACTCCTACAAAAGCAGATATTGCTTCTGGTTTGATTGCTGCTGTCAACTCCTCAGTAGTAGCTAGCTCAGTAACCGCACAAGCTGGTTTGACTACTGATGCTCTGATAGTACGCTGCGATGACCCTATCGCTGCTAGTCCAACTCTGTCAGTAGGTACCAATTTAGCTTTAACAGTTACAACTCCTACAACCCCTGCTGCAATTGATTATGTCTACGCAGTTGAGAACAGCTTTGATGCTGAGGATGCTTATACGCAAGGGTTTATCTATGCTCCTGAAGCATTCCAACTATTAAGTCTGCAATCTGACCGTCAAGCAGTTGGTTTAGCTTTAGAAGCACAAGCATCTGATCCTGCTTTTGATTGGATTGCTTTGATTGATCCAGGTGTAGGTTTAACACCAGCCCAAGCTCAAACTGAAGCATTACTGTACAACAGCCCTCAAGGCCACTCTGCGTTCTTCTATCCCTACCTAACAGACCTTGAGAGTACTGTAGTTCCTCCTTCTTCTGCTGTAGCTGGTTTACACACAAGACGCTTCAGAGAGGAAGGTTTACAACAACCTGGTGCAGGTGCCAAGTTCCCAGTTCTGGGAGTGCTTGATGTAGTAACCAAAGTTAATACTCAACAGCAAGAAATCCTCAACCCAATTGGGGTTAATGTTATCAGAAACCTGAGAAACAAAGGGATTGTAGTTTGGGGTATGAGAACTCGCTCTACTAGTGAATTCTATACTTTCCTACCTACTAGAGTCATTATGAACGTCCTTAATTCAACACTCCGTTCAGGTTTTGATAATGACCTTTTCACTTCCATTGATGGGTTTGGTTTGTTGCTAAATGCAATCTCTCAAACAGCTTTCTCAGTATGTAACAGACTGTGGAGAGGTAGATTACTTTTTGGTGCTACTGAAGCTGCTGCTTTTGAAGTTATCTGTAACTTCACTAACAACACTCAAGAAGAATTGGAAAGAGGAAATGTAGTTTTAGAAGTATACGCAGTTCCTGCACCTGCTCTAGAAAAGCTACTTGTTAACACAATCAAAGTCAGCATTGGCACATTGCCATTAAATCAGGCTCAGACTGTTGCTACTCAATTACCTGCTGCCTAATCTAATATCCTGTAGGCTAAAGATAAACTTTAGCCTACTTCAACTATTAATAAAATAAATAAAAGTATGGCAATTTTATCAACGATTAATCCTGTTGTTAACTCTGATTTTACTATCACCTTAACCTTGCTTCCTAATGTTTATTGGACAACGTTCAGTGGTATAAAGACAACTTACAAACGGGCCACCTACAATGATGGCTTAAGTCAAGTTGAAAGGACTGCTAGTGGTGGCACAAAGTCTAATGCTAATATCACCATCTCAAAACCTTATGATCCTGAGTCTGATGACGCTATCAATAGCTTCCTTGCAGACCATGCAGAAGGCGATGTATTTGATATGAGCATTACACCTATTAAACGTTCTGCAACTGGTGAAGTACAAGGCCGTGGAACTAAATCTTGGAAGCTGACTGGTTGTAGGCTTGCTAGCTCAGAAATGATGGCTTCTGTGGACACAGGAGATGGCTCTAAGACTATTGTAACTACTCTTGAGTTCTCTTATGAATCCGCTACATTTGCATAATAAATAATTAAAGATAATGGCTAAAAAAGTAGTAATTGAAGAATTAAAAGAATTAGATAAAGTTGAGGCTGATTTACCTGAAGTAGAGAATTTTAATGAATTTGAAGCTATCTATAATCAAGATGAACAGACAGTTGATTTTGAGTTAACCGATGGTACCCCAGTACAAGTTAAATCCCCTAAAGCTAAACAGTTTTTACTACTTGAAGGATTCCTTAAAAACTCTCCTGAAGAGTATAAAACTGACAGCTTTGCTATTCTCAAGTTAGCCTCGCTTTGTGTAACCAAGTTTGGTAAGAAGTCTAAAGTATCTTTTGAGGAATTATTAGACATCCTGGAGTTAGAAGATATTGAGAGGGTAGCTGCTGCTATTGGTTACTTTCGAGATAAACTTGCTTATCTGGGAAGCAAAGCTAAGGATTAGTATTCAAGGGCAACCTTACTTTACAGTTACAGAATTATATAAATTACTAATGATAGCCTGTGGGGGAAATATTAGTCCCTCCTACTTACAGATGGAAGAGATGGAAATATCAGACTGTCTCTTTCATCTTTATCTTTATATTGACCAGCAAAATGAGAAGGCTTATAAGCAACAGGAGAGTAAGTTAGCTGAGTGGGGTTTCTCTGAAGACCAAATGGAAATGGTTTAATAATAAATGGCAACAAATGGAAATCAAGTAACTATAACCCTCAATGCCAAAGATAACGCATCTGGGGTATTTAAAGGGCTAACAGGGCTAATAGAGGGTGCTACACTTAGAGCAAATCTTTTATCTGAAGCATTATCAGCAGGGCTATCAAAAGGGGTATCAGCCTTAACAAGTAAGTTTAAAGAAGCGGCTGACATTCAGTTAAATAATATCACAGCAGCCTCTACTTATGCTGCCTTAACAGGTCGTAACTTTGCAGATGCTGAAAAGGTATTTAGTAACTTAGATAAACGTATTAATCAAATAGCCTCCTCCCTGCCTGGAAGCACAGAAGAATATAAACAATTAGCATTAGGTATTCAGGATAATCTGATTCCCGCCTTTGTGGATGCTAATGGGGTATTTAATGAAGGTGCATTCCTTGATGGTCTTACAAGTATTACTAGAGGTATGGGCTTCTTAGGAGCGGCATCAAATCTTGCTTCTAAGGATGTTTCTAAGTTTACAGCAAAATTCCTTGGTGGTAGTTCAATATCTGAATTAGAGAAGTTACTATTTGCTGAAGCTAACCCAGCTTTCTTAAGTTTAGTACAAAAGAAATTATCTGAGTCTGGTAAGAAGTTAGAGCAATTAACTGTTAAGGAAAGGAAGCAAATACTTGAAGCAGTTCAGGGTCAACTTGTTACAGAAGACACTATAAAAGCTGCTGGTAATTCAGTCAGTGGATTATTAGAATCACTTAAGGATAAATTATTTAATCCCTCTCAAGGTATTTTTGGTTTACTTAAGGATTTAGATGACAAGACAGAAGGCAACCAATCTGTTCTAAATGCGTTCAATGATACCCTAAAAGCCTTAATAAGGGATAATGGGTTATTTAACACTATAGGTAGTGTATTAACTCAATTAGGAATTGACCCTAATGCAACATTAAAATACCTCAAAGGTGGGATTGATAATGTTACCAAGTGGGTTGAAAGTTTAAATACCACTTTAAGTTTTACTAATTCTTCTAGCAGCAATGCAGAGCAATTAAAATCAAAATTTAGCTCATTCATCTCTAACTTATTTGAGTTCAGAGGATTAGGTAAAAGCTTAGGTAGTATACTTAATAATGGTATAAGTAATCTCAGAGGTTTAGATTGGGCATCAATATTTAGTGGAATTAGTAATCAGATAACTTCTAAATTTAATGAACTGGTAATCTTTTTTGAAACTGTAGACTTCAGAAATATTGCTAAGTTACTTGGGGATTCTCTAAGTGGATTATTTAAGGGTATAGGTAGTTTTCTTATCTCTACTGATTGGGGAAGCAGATTATCTGAAATAGTTAATAAAGCTTTCAAAGCATTAGGTAGTTTAGACTGGGGTAATATTTTTAGCGGCTTAGGTGTAGTCCTGGCTAATGTATTAAACACTGTACTCAAGTTCCTAGAGAAGTTAGATACAGGAGCCATCTTTGATACCGTAATTAGTATCATTGGAGGAATGTTCACAGGTCTAGGGGTCTTCTTAGCCAACATAAATTGGACTTCTGTTATAGAAGTATTCAAGAAAGCATTCACTGCGCCTATAGATATTTTAGGTAAAAAGATAGGTAACGTTATTGAGGAGATAACATATTTCCTAGATAATTTTATTAATAAATTAACTGGAAGAGACGACCAATCTGCTAAGAATCAAAGGGTGGCGGCTATCCAGTCTGACCCCACATTAGATAACTTACAAAAAGCAAGAAAAATCAGGGAGATAGATCACCCTACTGTTACTTCAAAGCTTAATAATTATGCTAATGGGTTTAATGTTGGCTCCCTAATGTCAGCTATTAGTAGAGAGCAAAAAGCTGCCCCTGCTGGTGCTGGTATTGTGATAGCTAACTCAACTGAAGCTATTCTTAATAGGCAGCAACAGGCTCAATTAGTTTCTTCTGTAGGTAGAGGTGGTGGGTTAAGTATTGGTTCAATAGTAATCCATACAGCCGCTACTAATGGACAAGAGATAGCTGATACAGTGATGCAGCATATTGCAGATAGATGGAATAGCTATAGTCAAAACAATTTAGCTACCGCTATATAAGCTTCAATTACTATACAATTATTCCCTCCTTTAACAAAGGGAGGGTTTATTTTTTTAAATATATGTCAATCAATACTAAAGTACTTAATGGTCTACCTAATGCTGAGTATATAACGGATATCTATGCTTATCTTGTAGATGAATTAGGTAAAGAAGTTTTCGCATTTTTGTATAACCCAGAGGAGAAATCATTCAGCAGAAGTGCCAAGTATAACCAAGGTATGACTGCATTAACTTCTACTCCCTCTCAGCAATACGGCTACACTTCTGGGCTAACTTTACAACTTAATAACTTACTACTAGAAAGTCATAGTGAAACTAAGAGTTGTAAACTGCTCCTACAGAGACTTCAAGCCTTAATGGTAGCAGAGCCAGCTAAAGGTAAATATGCTCCTTCCCCTGTAACTTTTAAATGGGGTAAGGATAGCTTTGGCCCAGCAGTTATCACTGACATCAAATGGACTGAGACAGCTTGGTTAGGTGGTGAAGTTGCAGAAGCCAGATTAGATTTTACATTATTAGAAATCCCTTCAAATCAACTACCAGATAAAGCTAAATCAGAATCCACTGGAGACCGTCTGCAAAGCGCTTTAAGCACTACCTCATTGTTAACTGATAGACAAATCCAAGAAGGTAATACAAAGGCTGTAGCGTGGCTTAAAGCTAACGCTAAAAAGCTTCCTGAATATTTATCTACTTTAGTTAAATCTAGTAAATATAAACTATCAGTGGCCAAGAATGGGACAGTTTCAATATTTGATAGCAAAGGTAAATCTTTAGGGACTATCGGATTATATAAAAATGACAAGCTGGATGTATCTACAGGGAATTTAATTAAAAAATAATATGAGTACTTTACCTTTAAATACCCCCAAAAACGTATCATTCAATGTTGGGGATTCTCTAACTAAGATTGCTAATGAAGTATTAGGAGACTCTACAGCTTGGCGGGAGTTAGCCACTATGAATGACCTTGACATTTTCAAAGTAATTAAAGTAGGTCAAACCTTAACCATTCCTAACCCAGAAGTAGCTGAACGTAAATTTAGATTAGCTGCCTCTGCCCAGATATCAAATGTCAGCGACCAAGTTCAAGCCACTATTACTGAAATTACTCAGTCTAGAGAAGCCCAAACCATATTAAATTTATTGGGCACTAGCCAAGAGAATATTCTCAGAGATGTAAATCTATCCCTTTCTGGATTAGCTAAGGGTATTGCTCCTACCTCACAAGATGAACTTATTTATAAACTAAAAAGCTCTAAAGAAGGGTATGAAGAAACTCAACCTGCTTGGCAATTAATCTCATGGGTGCTGCCTTAAATTATGTCTTATATTAATAATCAAAATCCTAACCCAGGTCAATATTTGTGTGACCCCTT
Organism: Nostoc sp. DedQUE02; assembly: GCF_034531035.1. NCBI lineage: Bacteria > Bacillati > Cyanobacteriota > Cyanophyceae > Nostocales > Nostocaceae > Nostoc > Nostoc sp. DedQUE02. The sequence goes on from NZ_JAVRBY020000042.1 coordinate 36,018, forward strand.
TCTAAAGATTACTATAGGCTCTAAAGGTAGCACTGAAGCAGAAACATTCACAATTGGGGATGGAAAGCTCATTAAGGCATCTGTAACATTGGCAGAGGGTAAAGCTCAGTCAAGCTGTAACTTCACTGTCTATGACCCTAAGAAAACCCTTGTAGATAAGTTCTTTACATACGTTGAAAGTGTAGGCGGTCTAGATCCAGTAGAAGCCCCTAAATCAGTAGCCGCCACTCCTTCTGTAACCTCAATTACTAACTCAGCAATTCCTGATGCTAATTCAGGAGTAGGTGTCACTGGTAAAGTCTTATTTGAGAAAACTAAAGCTACTGTATTTAATGACTCTACAGGGTCTAAAGGTAATAGTCTATATCCTGACAGAGACTTTGGTTGTGCAATGAGATATAACAATCCTGCTGCCGCTAAACAGTTTGGTCAAGAGGGGATGTTTACTGATCTCAAGTTTGGAGACAAAGTAAAAGTCACTAATCTTGATAATGGTAAATCTGTTATTTGTGATATCCAAGATTGGGGGCCAAATCCCAGATTATCTGATAAAGGCATTGACCTTTTTACTAGAGCATTTAACGAACTTAGTAACACGAAAGGTTATCAAGCTGCTTACAATATTGGAGTATTAACCAATATTAAAGTTGAATTAGTAGAAAATTCTACGACTACTTCTGCTTCATCCACTAGTAATCAGACTAAGGAACAGACTGCAACTCAACAAAGTGCTCAGTCCAAAACTTCTCAACTGTCTAACTCTTCAGTCCCAGACTATACAGTAGATTCTACTCTCTCTGTTAATATGAGAGCCACTTTAGATACTATAGCCTTTGCTGAAGGTGCTAAGTACAACATGATTTTTGGGGGTAGTACTTTCAGCAGTTACGCTAAACATCCAAATAAAGTAATTAAATTAAGTGGTTATTCCTCTAGTGCATCCGGTAGATATCAATTTTTAAATACTACTTGGGCTGGATTACAAAGTAGTTTAGGTTTACCTGATTTTTCCCCTGTATCCCAAGATAAAGGGGCAGTAGAATTAATTAGACAAAAAGGGGCTGTTAATGATGTAGAGCAGGGTAACTTTGAGTCTTCTATCACTAAGGTAAATAGTGTTTGGGCGTCCCTTCCTGGTTCTCCTTATGGTCAACCCACAAAGACCATGAGCGCTCTAAAAACCTACTATCTGAGTAGAATTAAGTTCTATAAAGAAGGTGGTATTCCCTCTGCTAATGTTGCATCCTCAGTAGCAGCTTCTCAATCACCTACCACTCAAGTTACCCCAATTGCTAAGACGCTAGCAGGTGCCCAAATTACAGTTGAGATGGGTTATGGGGGTAAAGCGATCGCAGCTTATTCTTTCATTCATACTGGACTCAAGTTTTCTCTATTTGAACCTGATGCCCTTGAGTTTTCTGGAACTGCCGCCACTGTTGTTTTAACCCAAATAGTTAGGAATACTGTTTACACCAATCTGACTTTTAAAAAGATAGCTAAAAAGATTACTTCCAATTATGGAATGAAACTGGATATGCCTCAAGATGGCCCTCTGTATACTAGGTTCCCTCAAAGAGGAATCACAGATTATGAGGCACTATTAATTGAAGCTAGAAGAATTGGTTATAGAGTTCACTGTGTTGGCCCAACATTATATATAGGGCCGCGTAAGGATTCAAAAGCTGACCAGAATGTTTTTGTATGTAAGTATGGCACAGACATGGGTGGCACATTTACTGTCTCTCACCAAGCTCAAACTTCCAGTTCAGGAGGTGCAAGGTCGTCTAAACCAGGTGAGACCACTTCAGTTGGTGAGCGTAAGTTTGAGGTTGACCCTGACACTGGGGTAATGGTTCAGAAGAAAAAGGAAAATGTTGTTGGCACAGGTGGAGATAGCTTACCATCCACCACAGGAGCTATAAGCCCTATTCCCGCCCCTACAACTACAGGGGCTACTGATACTACTGATAGTCAGAGAGTAAGTGATGAAAACAGAATCAAAGGTATCATAGCCCAAACTGAATTCCCTACTACCCCTGAAGTTTTAACACTTGACCCTGATACTTTATTTCTAACTAAAGGGGTTAGCAAGTTCCTTGACAGAATGTGGGTAATTGATACTATTACCCATACATACTCTGGAGGAAGTTTTGTTAGCAGAGCTACATGCTATTCTCCTCTGAAAAACAAGTCTGCTAGTAGTGATATCCCTTCAGTTAAGTCAATAGAAAATCCGGTTATTAGTAATAATGCAAATTCAGGGTCTAATAATTATATTATTCCTGCACATGGTACCTTTACTTCCCCTTATGGTATGAGAACCCTTAATGGGGTTACTAAACTCCATAAAGGGATTGATATTGCCAATAATGAGGGAACTCCAATTCAAGCTGCTGCTGATGGAACTGTATCTTCTGCGGGAAATGCAAACGATGGTTACGGCAACAAAGTAATCATTGACCATGTAAATAATGAACAAACTGCTTATGCTCATGCTAGTAAGATTCTAGTCAGTAATGGTCAGCAAGTTAAACAAGGTCAAGTAATTGCATTAATGGGAAATACAGGTCATTCCTTTGGGAACCATTTGCATTTTGAAATTAGAGTAGCAGGTACCCCAATTAATCCAGGTTTGAGAGTAAAACTACCAAAAAAAGGAGATCCAATCTAATTATGAATAATATATTTGAAATACTAAATCAGTCTGTAAAAGCTAACCAAATTGCGCTTGATCAACAAGGTAGAATACCTTATCCAACTTTAGGGATAGTAGTGAATAACCAGGATGAATTAGGTAGGCGTAGAATTAAAGTTTCCTTTCCCTCATCCCCTTCTATAGAAAGTGATTGGATTAGAAGACTTGATATCGCCCCTGGAGTAGATGCTAACTTACCTCCCATTAACTCAACAGTATTAGTCTTTTTTGTAGATGGCTTAGAATCCAATGCTTGTTACCTTCCTATAGTTAATGATACTAACCCACCTAAAGACAAAGAAGATGTAGTCAATGATTACCACTCAGCAATCCCTGGAGATAAAAATGTTTCAATAAGTGGAGCTGATACTTTAAATGTAAGTGGTGAAGTAGCTATTAACTCTGAAAAAAGTATAATTTCTACAGCTACTCAAGATGTTAAAGCGTACTCTAAAAGAAACATCTTTATGCAAGCTCTACAGGCTATTACTTTAAGCGCCGCCCAATATGTCTTACTGCAAGCAGGTACCTGGGCATTTAAGTTATATAGTAATGGAACAAGCGAAGTAACTGGGGGCGTACTTACAATTGACTGCGGCGGGTACGGGTTCAGGCTAACTAATGTAGGCACTATGACTATCAATAACCAGCCTGTGGCAGTTGTTGGGGCTACAGATAGTAGGGGTGACCACATAGTAACTTCTGGGTGGAGCTAAGTAATGGGACACCCATATATATTAGATAACAGAAATTTATGATAACTCAAGGTATTAACTTTCCTCTTACTATTGACCCAGTAAGAGGAAATCTTGTTGTGGCTAGTGAAGCTGATTTAATTAAGGGGCACATCCTTAGTTGGCTTCAAACTGAAACTAATGAAAGGGTGATGGTTCCTAATTATGGCAGAACTGATTCCCTATTTACTAGTATTTCAAATATTAACCTAATCACTTCTGAATTTAAGACAGGGTTAGATAAATATATTCGTGATGCTGAATTTGAAGTTGATGGATCAATAAATGACCAAGGTGAAGCTGTAATCTTAGTGTATTGGTCGTATGGAGAACTTGAACAAAATCCTATAAAAATAACTATTTAAATATGGCTGATATTACGTTAACTTCGATAACTTTAGACCCACGCAATGAGGTAGAAATTGTAGAACAAGCTAAATTAAAGGTCTACAATGCCTCTGGTGGCTTATTAAATGATTTTACAGAGAATTCCCCTATTGCAGCTTTAATACAAGGTCAAGCCTTTGCTGGGGCTGAATTACTTTACTATATAAATCAATTACCTTTAGCTTTAGTAATTGACTTTCTTAAGATTACTGGGGTTACTCGTAGCTCTGGAACCAAAGCTAAAACTACACTAACCTTTAGTATTAGCTCTCCTCAAAGTGTTATATTCACAATTCCTGAAGGGTTTGAAGTAGTTGATAGTAATGGTAAACTTTCATTCTTTACTGATGCCCCTTTGATAATTCCTGCTGGATTAGTTTCAGGTAGTGTAACTGCTACTGCTGAGGAAGTAGGTTCTGAGTACAACATTTCAGCATACTCTATTACTGGAATAACTCAACCCTTAACTTACCTTGCTGGTGTCACTAATATCGAAGCTGCTTCAGGTGGCTCAGATTTAGAAAGTGAGGCTTCTGCCATCAACAGAGCACTTACTCAAATTAGACTTAGAAACTTAGTAAGCGTCACTGATTATGAACAGGCTGCTGAAGCTTTATTAGGTGAAGGTTCAGTCTGTAAAGCTATAGGTTTACTTGCTAGTAATAAGACTAACAGAGAATTAGGGGCAGTTCATTTATTTCTCCTAAACTCAAATGGTGAACCTGCAAATGATGCCCAAATTACTTATGTTAAATCTGAATTAGCAAAGAGAATTCAGTTAGGTACATCCCTCTATGCTAGTCCTATTGAACTATTACCTATTGTTGCAGAATTACAATATAATTTATCTCCTGGGGTAGACCCAGAAGAAGCCTTTGATATTTTATGGGAAGCGTACCAAGATTATTTAAACCCTAGTTATTACTCATTAAGTAAAGACATATTATTTTTTGAAGTTGGTTATGCTCTAAGGAACACAGGTGTAATTGTAGATGGAGGTACCCTAAGTATAAATGGAACTCCTTCAAATATCCCCATACCAAATGATTATACGCTGCCTTACCCTTATTCCCTATTCATGCAATTAGTAGATAAGAATGGCGTAGTGTATGAAGCCCTGCGTGGGGAAGGTGAATCGTTCACTGAGTCTGGGGGATTTGTATAATGCAAACTTCTGAATCTTGGGCTACTAATAAACCTATACACAGTAGATTACCTGAGTGTTATCAGACTAATGAAATTACTGAATGGCTCACAGGTTATTTTGATGAATTACTAATAGGAACTAAATTAAAAGTTGATGACTTACCCAGGCAGCTAAATCCTCTATTATGTGACCCAGAATGGTTAGATTTTTTAGCACCTTTAACTGGGTTTACAGGAGATTATTGGGATAAAACCTGGGCAACCCAAACTAAAAGATTATTGATATCTAATTCATACACTAATATCTGGCCCAATAAGGGGTCTAAAGAGGTGTTAAGCCTAGTATTAGATTGCTTTGATATACGACACTTTATAACTTCCAGAGGGAACTTTATTATAGGTACTTCCACTACTGGAGACCCATTAGGCACTAGTGCTTGGGAATATATTATCTATTTACCCAATGCCTATAAATATGGGGATAAATTTAAGTTAACTCAAAAGCTTAATTCATTATATGGGCCTTGTTGGTGCAGTACTGAAATTATATTTAATGACGCTTATATTCCTTAATTTTAAATAATATAAATAAATGACTCAAATAGTAGGAACACTAAAAGATTCTGCTGGGAATGGTATTACAGGTAAACTTATTGTGGTGCTAGCTGGTACTCTAATTGATGAGGCTACTTCCCCAGATACAATCTATCTACCTCAATCATACACATTTTCCATAACAGCAGGTGCCGTTGATATAACCCTGCCCCAATCTGAAACTTCAAGAATTACTTATAACTTTCAATTCTTTAAAACTGCTACAGATGGATCATTAATTGAACCAGCGTTAATTAACTTTAATGCCCTAGTTCCTAATGTTAGCCCAGTTCAATTTGCATCACTAGTACCGACTGGCCTAGTAAATGATGTACTGGATACAGGTGCCTTAAGAGTTGCTAGATTAATCTCAAGTACCCCTGCTCTTGCTCAATCAATTGGTGGGCCTTTTCCCCAAGGTGCTTATAGCCCCACCACTACCTACAAGTTTAGAGATTTAGTAACTTACTTAAACAGAACTTACATCTCAAAAGATTTAAATCCTATCAAAGGGGTAGCGCCAACTAATACAACTAGCTGGATGGTTATCCCTGTTGAGCCTAATGGTTCACTCATATTAGCTGATGACACCCCATATAGTTCAGCATGGAATGGCTCAGGTAAATCTGCTTCTCAAGATGCAGTTTATGACCAAGTTGAAGATGTGAAGTCTAATGTTGCTTTAAAAGCAAATCTTATTTCTCCCATCTTTTCAGGAGATGTAATTGCCCCTACTACTGTGGTTAATGATAAAAGTACTAAGGTTGCTACAACTAGTTTTGTTAGCTCACAAACTGATAGATATTTTAAAGTTATCCGAACAATTGACATAACCAATAGTAGTGATTATGTAATAGCGTGGTCTGCCTTAGATTATTCAGCTAACTGTAACTTTGTATCAACTTATTTCGAGGTACCTGAAAGTGGTATCTATCTTTTTGGGGGTAGTATATATTTTACAAACATCGATACAGGGACTCGCACATTTGGGGCATTTTTACAGCTCAATGGTTCGGATACTTTAAGAATTTGTGAGGCCAATTTTGCGGCGGCTGTGGGAGGCTGTGTACCAATGAATCCCATACAAATGAGACTATTAGCAGGGCAGCAGATACGTATTAGAACTACTAATTTTGGTGGAACAAACCTTTATAAAATAGTTGGTGATCCATCAGTAACAAATTGGTGGGGTCAAAAAGTAGCTTCTCTCTAAATATTACAAATTACTATTAATTAAAATATATGACGCGGATTATCCTGCAAAATGGAGATATTTTCACGGCTGAAATTGCCAATGCTATTGCCAACCCCATAGTAGATGGTGATGATTTCCTTGGTCATGGCCCTAAAGTTCTAGATGCTTATTTAGATGATACCCCAGGTCAAATTAAATCAAATTTTTATAGTTTCTATAATAGACTAAAAGTTACCCATCAAACTGGTTTGACTTTTGCCTATTTAGGTGGGGCAGTATTATTACCTGATGGTACTTTAGTTAGTATTAGTCCTGGTTCAATTAACTTACCAAATAATGTTACCAGATACATATATGTTGGGTCAGATGGAACTGTTCAAACTTCATCCACTTTGCCTAATATTAGCCTTCCTCTGGCTAGAGTAACTACTGCCTCTGGAACTATCTCTGGAAGCATTATTGATTTAAGAGACAAATCGGTTGACAGAGTAGGGCCATCTGATATTCCTGTTACTCAATTAATCCCTCCTGGGGCATCAATGGAGTTCTCTGGTTCAGTATTACCTTCAGGTTGGTTATGGGAAGATGGTAGTTTCTATGCTCCTTCTGCTTACCCAGCCCTATTTGCTTCTATTGGCTACACTTATGGTCAGTCTGGAGTTAACTTTGCTGTACCAGATTGCAGAGGTAGGGTATCTGTAGGAGCTGGCGCAGGTTCAGGTTTAACTAATCGTGCCTTGGGACAAATAGGAGGATTAGAGAGTGTTACTTTAAATCTAGCTCAAACCCCTAGCCACATTCATGGGGTTAATGACTCTGGGCATAATCACTCAGTTAATGAATCTGCTCACTCTCATGTAGTAAATGACACTGGACATAATCATGGTGTTTATGATCCAGGACATAGCCATCCTTTGTATGTGTGGGCTAGTGATGGGGGTGAAACTAATAGTGATGCTTTCCAGTATGAACCCTCAGCGATCGCAGGTAATAAGGAAGGAACTAAAACCTACAGGACAATTAATAGTGTTGGTACTCCTTTAATGGGTACGTCTGGTACTGGTATAGCCCTTTATGGTTCAGGTACTGGAGTTAGTATTAATTCTAATAAGACTAATATTAGTCTAAATGCTTCCGGTACTGGTATTAGTATTAATGCTCAAGGTGGTGGCGGTTCACATGAGAATATGCAACCTTGGTTAGCAAAAAATAAGATTATTAAATATTAAAAATTTAAGGTTCACTTTATTAAAAAAGAAGTGAACTTTTTTATTCATAAAATAAATATGCCAACTCAAAGAATTATTAAATCTACATTTATTGGGCTAAATAATGAACCCCTAAGAAATGCTGTTGTTCAAGTAATTCACATGCAGGGTAATACTATTGACAATATAGAATACCCTCAAGTTACTAAAAACTTTATCACCAATAGAGAAGGTAAAATAAACTTTATTCTCTGGTGTAATGAAGAAGGTGAACGCTCATCTTTCTATAGGTTTGTATTACCAGGTGGAGAAACTTTTGATGCTATTGTACCTGTAGGAACCTCTGACTTAGAATTATCTGTACTGCGTGAAGGTGGAGGAGATTCCTCTGCTCCTCAACATCAGTCTTTAATAACTTATATATTAAATGAAATTGGTGGTACATTAACCCCTGCTACAAGTACTGTAGCTGGTATTGTTAAAACTAACTCTACTTCAACGAATCCAGTTGTTTACCTCAAATCTGAAGTAGATACACTATTAAATAATGTCGCTGGTTTTGATTTAACTAACTACTACACTAAACCTCAAAGTGACACCCTCTTAAATACTAAAGCTGATAAATCTACCACTTACACTAAAGCACAGACAGATGCCCTTGTGGGAGGCGTTACGGTTGATCTTAGTGGTTATTATACTAAGCCTCAAACTGATGGTTTAGTAGCTCCTAAAGCTAATTCTAGCGATGTTGCAACGGCTTTATCTCTGAAGGCTAACACTAGTGATGTCAATACATCCTTAGCTACTAAAGCTAATCAGTCTACTACCTACACAAAAACTGAAGTTGATGGATTAGTAAGCCCTAAAGCTAATCAATCTACTACTTATACTAAAACTGAAGTTGATAACTTAGTTGCCACTAAAGACACTTTAGTTGAGTTAACTGATGTAGTTATTTCTTCACCTTCAAATACTCAAGTTTTAGCTTACAACTCCACAACTTCTAAGTGGACTAACCAAACTCTTTCTGCTGGTGGTACTGGTGAGACTAATACCGCATCAAATGTGGGTGTGAGTGGAGTTGGCGTATTTAAGCAAAAGACTGGAGCTAACTTAGAATTCAAGAATATAAATGCTGGTTCATCTAAAATATCTATTACAAATGATACTGCTAATTCTGAAATAGATATAGATGTAAATGAAGCTAATTTAACTCTAGGAAACCTAGCAGGTACACTTGCGATCGCAAAAGGTGGAACTGGGTCTACTACTGCTTCTGCTGCCCTCACTGCCCTTGGTGGCGCTACCAGCACATCATTAACTACCCATACCAGTGATACCAGTAATCCTCATGGAACTACTGCTGCTCAAGTTGGTTCTGCAACTGCTCAGTGGAATGCTAATAAACTGCAAGGTATAGCAATATCTTCTACTGCTCCAACCAATACTCAAACTTTGGTTTATAACTCCACTACTAGTAGCTATGAACCAAGTAATCGTATTGGAGACCACCCAGGTTACAGGAGTGGATTATGGTATAGCGCAATGTCACAAACTGATGGGTTAACCGCTATTACCACAGCTTCTACAGCAAATACTATTAGTTATCATCCTTTTAGTATTACTAAGCCAATAACTATTAGCAAGATGTCAATAAACCAAGCTACTAGTACTACTGGTTTGTTTAGATTTGGAGTCTATTCTAATAATTCTACAACCTTTTTACCTGAGACATTATTACTTAAAACAATAGAATTAAACGCGGCAGGTACAATAGAAAGAGGTGATAATGTATCTTATACTTTTAACCCTGGTTGGTATTGGTTTGCTATTACTTCTAATGTGTCTCTATCTATTAGTGGAGAGAGTGCGTTGGCTTCAATTATGTATTACATAGGTAGAGTCACCTTTGGTGTTTCTAACTTGGTGTATGGTTATAGAAATCCTTTGAGTTATTCTTCTGGTAGTTTACCTACTACTGCACCACTTGATACTTTAACTGAAATTACTGCTGGTTTACCATTTTTATTCTTTAAAGCTGCTTAAATAATAAGGACTATATTATGAGTATTCTACAAGGTCAAGACAATACTTACTGCTATGAAATTGATGAATTTGATAATTATGCAGTTTACCCCATAGATTGCGCTCTAGTAGTTTATCCTCCCCTTAGAGTTGCTACTTTACCTCCTCAAGAATGGATTGATTATGCTTTAAGTGAGTATTGGATATTTCTTAGACTTAATGCTAATCAAGCAGCCTGGGAAGCTTTGAACATAAATGACAATGAATATTATTCATTGTATCCAGAAAAAGACCCTGGTTCTCAAGAAAGCGCTGTTGAACAAGCTCAATATGTACTAGATAATCAACCTACTGATATTCAAGCTTTTGTAGACTTTATCAGGTTTATAGAATTAGGAATTTAACATAGCTAGCCTCCTTAGTTGGAGGCTTTATTTTTTTTGTAAATTTGTAAAATTACCCCAACAAAATGACTCAGCAAACAGACAAACCTCAAATTATTAAAGAAATTAATTATATTAAAATGACACAACGAGTAGAAAAATCTCAAGTTTCTAAAGAAATTAATTATATTAATCTGAATCCTGATACTCAATCTAAAATAGTTGACCAAGTATTGACCAACGCAAGTGGCGTTGGGTTAGGGATGATATTGACTATCTTAGGTCTATTACTCTTAGCCAGATGGATGGGCGTAAATAACCTGATTAGTAAATGGGTAGAGAAGTTAGAAAGCGATAGTGAAAGCTTTAGAGTATTAGCTAACTCTGTGCAAAATATGTCTGGTGACACTAAGGCAAACCACAGTACTTATATAGCTGACCACACTAAAATTATTGAGGAAGTCAGAGAAGTAAGAGAAATCACTAAAGAAATCTTATATAAAGTTGACAAGCAATAATTTATATTTGTAGTTGAAGGCTACTTCTGCTTGGAAGATAGGAGACAACAGTAATATTTATGGTGATGACTTATGGGGTGAACAGAGAGTACCTGAATCTTCAATGTTGAGGGCTAGTTAATAAGCTTTTTACTTTATATATTTGCCGTACCTTGGAAGTAAATATATAGGTGATAAAAATATAATAAGAATCAAAAATGATCCCAAAACATTCCCAAAATAAAACATAATACTAAAATGTAATTGTAACCCTAATACATATAAAATATTTAAGACTATCCACAAAAAGCAAGCCCTAACAATAAGATTTATATCATTTTTTATTATAGGTGTAGTACCTGCTAAAAATCCCATAATAGAGTTATAGAAAATTGAAATTAACACATAACATATCAGCAATGAAAACCCACATACATAAAAAGAATACTTGAATGAGGTAATAAGGGATAAAGCAATCAAATAATATAAAGAAAATGAAACTAAATTCACAGTTTTATCATCGGAATTCACTTTTATAACCTCTTTTATTTTAAAAGTTAGTTTAATAAAACAGAAGCTTGAAATACTTAATGTTATAAATAGATTCAATTATTTTTTTACTAAAATTTACTAATCTATTTTATCTGGTCGCAGTCCAAGCCATTATATATTAATCTTGGCTTACCAGATTTCATTGCTTCTAGCGAACCCACATTATGTCGTCTTATTCTTTCCCACTCTTGGCTAGCTACTTTCATTTGATCACAGCCCTTACGTATTTCCTCTCTGTTTTGGTAGTCTTGATAATTCTTCGATACAAAGATAATAACAATTAATAAAGCTATACTTCCAATTGCCTTGCCTACCTTTTTTTTGTCATTGTCATTTAGTTCATTCATATTTTAGTTATGTGAGGTAATGCTAAATTATTAAACCCATAAACAGACAAATATAGCTTTAAATACTTTAGTGGGTTTAATGGAGCCTTCCATGCAAGCATCATATCTGTACTGAAACCTAGCATCCTCACCGCAACCCTTAAGTAATCCAACCACTAGTACAAATAAAACCAATGCCCCCAAAACTGACTAACTATTGTTGTTACTTTCCATATATAAGTTGTGGGTGAAGAACATTTAACTAGACTCTTAGGAGATAAGAATCTATTGATGCTTAATTTAGTAATCTGCCCAAGCAAACCTATTGCTGAGGTTTCCTGAGATACCACAACACCCCTCTTCTATTGGCAGGGGCTTGAGCTTACTCACAATCGGACTAACAGCTATTTATTACTTATAAGCCGTATCAAGTCTACTCAGTGAAAACTTTAGTGTCAATATTTACCAGTCTTAGACAAGCATGACTTTACATTTTTTAATATAGTTGTCTTGACTTAACTTATCCCTATGCTGAGGCTGCTGCTTAAGATGTATACTAATCTGATTGAGAGATATTTGAGAGATACGGGGCTGGAATTGGCATTAGTGCAGAAAATGGTCAGACATTTAGGCGGCTCAATTTATGTAGAGAGTGCAGCAGGTCAAACCACCTTCACCGTCAAATTCCCCTTTTAATTCGTTTTTTGGACAAGGCACTAGCTAAATTTTCAGAAATTGTGCTATGATTGTTATTCGTGTGGGTGACTAGCTCAACGGTAGAGCAGTAGACTCTTAATCTATTGGTTGCGGGTTCAAATCCCTCGTCACCCACTTTTAAAGTATTTTTGTACATTAACTAATTATTTGTCACTGTTAGCAGATTAATGTCCGCTTTGACAAATTCATTTAGCCTTAGAGAACTAAAATCTAGCTTCTCTGTAAATATTATTCTAGCCATACCTCACCTTGGCAATAAATGACAGACGATCCGATCATTACTCACGAGGCATTCAAGCAATTTGAGCGTGACAAATTTTCTCTTGTAGCTCAAGAATACGATCGCGCGATCGCTGTTGTGACTTCTCAAGTAGATGAAGCCATATTGGATGCCGTTGGGGCTAAATCTGGTACTCGATTGCTGGATGTGGCTTGCGGAACTGGGTGGCTTAGTGCCGCAGCACTAAAGCGGCAGGCTATAGTCACAGGATTAGACTTTGCAGAGAAGATGGTGGCCATTGCCAGAGTGCGATGTCCTCAAGGGTCATTCTATCAAGGGGACGCTGAAAACCTAACTTTCGAGTCGGGCCAGTTTGAAGCGGTGGTTTGTAACTTGGGTATTCTCCATTTTCCAAACCCAGAAAAAGCGATCGCTGAGTCCTTTCGCGTACTCAAATCGGGAGGACGCTACGCTTTCACCTGCTGGACACCACCAACGCGCAATCCATTTATGGCTCTGATACTGGGTTCGGTGCAAACTTATGGGAGCATGGATGTGGATCTACCTTCTGGGCCACCCTTGTTTCGCTTTGGCGATCGCACTGAATGCGAAATGGTTTTAAGCGCCGAGGGATTCACTCAGGTGTCTGTCAGGGAACTACCAATCAAGTGGACTTTCTCTACACCTGAAGATGTGATGCCAAAGATTGTTGTAAGTTCGGCGCGTCTGGGGTCGATATTGGCAATGCAAAGCGATGAGCAACGGCGTAATATTGAAAACGCAATTATTGAGGGAGCCTCAAAATATATCACAGAAAATGGTGTGGAAATTCCCGCTTCTGTGATGCTGGCTGTAGGTTATAAGGCATAAGCTAGAACAACTTTTTTGAAATTGCTTGAATTCAATGAATTTAGTAATTTTTGAAGTGTTTTTCCATGACAAAATTTATCAGCTTTTGCCCTCTACGCTCTACTTCTTGCTTTTTGATAACAATAAATCCTTGACTCTCAAAAAAAGGTTTAGCTGTAATACTGGCTTCTGTAAATAACTTTTCCACCCCTAAAGACTTTGCTTTTAATTCAATCTGTTCTAAGATTTTCTTGCCAACACCTTTTCTTTGAAAATCTTTATGACAATAGAAACGGTCAATATGACCATTAGCTTCTAATTCTCCAAAGCCAATAATTTTGTCTTCTTCTGCTACATAGGTAAACTTACTTCCTAAACTTTTAATCCAAACTTCAATATCCATGTTTGCTGGTGCCCAAGCATCTACTTGTTCTTGTGTGTAATCGTGAATATTCACTTCATGAATAGTGTCGTAGAACAATTTCATAATTTCTTCAGTATCAGCTATTTCGTATATTCTTAATTTCATAAAGAAAGTAATTAATTACAAATAATCCCTCTTCTAAGAAACAAGGCAGAAGGCAGAAGGGAAGAGGATTTGACTTGTTTCTTGCATCCATAAGAGAATGGATGTAAATAAGTAGTTGATTTTTGATCGATATTATGCTTCTGGTTCAATGCCAAGCGATCGCAATTGAGCAATCAGAATCTCATTTCGTTGGCGTTCAAGTTCTGCGCGTTGGCTTTCCTGTTCAGCACGTTGGCGTTCAAGTTCTGCGCGTTGGCTTTCTTGTTCAGCGCGTTGGCGTTCAAGTTCTGCTCTTTCATCGCCAGTCAACAATAAATTACCTTGCAAATCCCACCAACGTAACCAGGGCAATTCCACGTTTTGATAAACTCCAAGCCTTATGCCTAACTCCACTCCTAAAGGAGGTATAGGATAATGTCCTCGTTCATTTGCTGCTAATAACTGGTATTGTCCACCAATCAATTCATACACTTCTATACTGGCTTTATTCACTTCATAAATGCCATAAAACGGAGGACGAATTACTTGCTCATAAATCCAAAATTTGCCCTTCCAAGGGGTTGTATCTCGTTCTTCACTCCCATCACCAGAGACGAATTCTAAGACAATTAATGGAGCGATGTGTTCTCGCCAAAATACATAAGAACGGCGCGTCAATCCATCTAGTAAGGGCGGGACATTTCCTACATAAAACCAATCCGGTGCTGCTGCTCCTTTCTCTGGAGGATCTGTCAACCGCCAGTAAATACCTAAGTCCTGACCTATACAATATTGACCTTCTGGATGTAATTGCTGGAGAATGGGTGTAATTGAATCCGTAAGTAAGATACTTTGGGGATGCTCTTGCCAATTTTTTACAAAGGTGCCGTCAGAGTCTGGTAGCTGCGTATGGTCAGGGAAAGGAGTGAGTTCGTCGGTGGTTGGATTGGTTGCAGAGGTCATAAGATTACCTTTGCACTAGCTAAAGGTTGTTTTTAGTTTAGCAATAGAGAGAGAAAAAAGCGTAGGCGTAGCCCGCACTTCGACAAGCTACTTCGGCTACGCTCAGTACAAGTCAGTGACCATCGTAGACATCGCACCTGTTCTGTCAAAGCTAGGCTCAAGTTATTAAGGCTCTCTTGTGTGAGAATTAATCAAAGCATTTTGGGAGTTGCAAAGATGGCTTGGGTAGCTGGCGATCGCTTGCAAGGTGGAAAATACACCGTTGAGAAAGAGTTAGGAAGAGGACGCTTTGGCATTACTTATTTGGTTAAAAATCAGAATGGCGATCGCCAAGTCATTAAAACCTTAAATGATGACTTGCTAAATTCCCTGAACCAGTTAGAACGCGGACGACTGGAAACAATGTTTTGGCAAGAGGCGGTAAAACTTACTCAATGTAAACACAAACATATTGTGCAGGTTGCAGAACCGTTTAAAGAAGGAGAACACTGGTGTTTAGTAATGGAATATGTGGATGGTGTGAGTTTAGCTGACCGTCGCCAACAAATACTTTCTGAATCAGAGGCTTTACGCTATATTCAACAAATTGGGGAAGCACTGATTAAAGTACATGAAAATCGGTTGATTCATCGAGATGTACATCCAGGAAATATCTTTTTGCGAGTGCGAGAAGGACAGCCGGAAGCGGTGCTAATTGATTTTGGTTTAGCTCTCGATTTCGATCATATTTTAACTACAAGTAGAACTAAGGAAACTTCTGAGGGATTTACACCGCCTGAACTTTATGCTCAACATACTAAACCAACTGGAGCATATAGCGATATTTATTCTCTGGCGGCAACTCTTTATGTGCTTTTGACTGGAAAAACACCAGTCAGTGCGCTCAAACGTAAGGTGGATAACGCTCCTTTAGTGGAACCGAAAAAACATAATCCTCAAATTAGCGATCGCACAAACCGAGCAATTTTAGCAGGTATGAAGCTAGACCCGAAACAGCGATCGCAATCGATGCGGGAATGGCTCGATTCTTTGGGTTTGACTAGAGAAAACTTGCAGGCTTCAGTAATTGAACCATCTAAAACTAAGTCAAATTGGGAACGAAACATCCAGTTTTGGGGAGTGGTGATAGCTGCGATCGCAGCTTTAGGAGGCTTACTTGCAGGGGTGGGTGCTGTGATGGATAAATCAAAACCCCCTGCACATAATAGTCCACCATCAGTATCTCCTAGTCCGTCATCTAGCAAAACACAGTAGAATTAGCTAAACTCTCATGAAAACGCTGGCATTAAAGTAATTTTTTACTTAGAGGTATTCATGCCTTGGATAGTAGGACAGAAATTGCAAAGTGACAAATATGAAATTAAGACAGTCCTGGGACAGGGGGGATTTGGGATTACTTATAAAGCTTTGCATGTTGATCTAAACCAGACAGTTGTAATTAAGACACCTAATGAATATCTCAGCCACGATCCGGAATATGAAAAGTACATAGAGAGATTTATTCAAGAAGGGCGGATACTCGCACGCTTATCAGAAGACCCTCATCCTCACATTGTGGGAGTGATTGATTTGTTTCGGGAAAATGCTACTCACTGTTTAGTGATGGACTTTGTTGAGGGAGAAAATTTATTTGAGGCAGTGAAGTGTAAGGGGGCTTTACCGGAAGCAGAGATTGTACCTTGCATCCGCCAGATTGGGGAAGCTTTGAGCGTAGTGCATCAGGCAGGGTTAGTACATAGAGATGCCCATCCTGGAAACATTATGATGCAAAGAAATGGCAAAGCGGTTTTAATTGACTTTGGAATTGCTAAAGAAATTTTGCCTAAAACCTTGAGTTCAAAAGGTATTGCAGGTAATGAAGGTTTTGCACCCTATGAGCAGATGAGTAGAGGCAGTCGAGAGCCAACCGTCGATGTCTACTGTCTAGCTGCCACACTCTATTATGCAGTAACAGGTCAACGCCCAACAACTTCTTTGGCTCGAAAACTCGATAATGCTCCCATAATTTCACCTAAACAAATTATTCCAAGCATCAGCAATGGATTAAATCAAGCAATCCTTAAGGGTATGGCACTGGAGGCAAAAGATCGTCCTCAGTCCATGCAGCTATGGTTGGCAATGTTAGAAACACCAAAAGCAATGCCTTCATCACTCGTTGAACCAGTCTATAGAACAGAAGTTGTTCTTTCCAAAGCCAAGCTAAACTCAAAGGCAATTCCAATTCAACCAAAACGAGCTACTAAATCACCTAAAATTATTCCCTGGGGCTGGTTGGTGGGTGTATTACTGAGTTATCTATTGATAAGCTTCTACTTATCTGTGCGTTATGCTTCATCCTGGGTTTTGATTATTGCTGTGGCTGTGATTGTGGCAGTGGCAGTAGCTATAACTGTGTATCAAGGTAAAGCTATAGCTAATGCTATAAATAAGGCTGTACAACAGCTTATGAGTGTAATTTTGCTTGCGATTATGAGTGTGGTTTTTTGGTCTGTGCCTGTAGTCCTAGTTGTCGCTGTAGTTGTGATATTGGGTTTGCCTGTGATTATAGCTATGGTTGTTAGTATGTATAGTGGAGTATTTATGGTTTATAAATGTGGATATGAATTAAGAAAATCTTTTAGCAAGTTTCATACTTTTTTAATATTAGTTAGTACTTGCATTTTTGGCTTGGGTCTGGGATTTTGGCTTGGGTCTGGGATGGTTAGGACATAAGATTTTAGCTCACAGCTTTATAATCTTAAGCTAAATGACAAAAGATTTTGTAGCTGTTGTATCGAGTAGAAAAGCGATGTCTAACAACAAGCCGCTACGCATCTACGCACCTTTAACCTCATACCAAAATATTAAATTTCCGGCTCAACACCAAGCGCTGGTTTTAAGAGTGTTGTTATAGAAAATAAGCTAGGTAAATAAACTGATATCTACATTAAAATAGTTCGCCAACGCTTCTGCTTGAGTTTTACTAATGGTGCGATCGCCATTAACAATTTGCAAGGCAATTTCCAATGAACCAATTACCTCAGCTAATGCTTCTGTTGTAGTATCGCGTGCGTCCATCAGATGCACTAACATCGAATTGGGCGTACCTTGGGGAATTGGGTAATGGGTTTCTTCAAACTGCTCAATTAATGTCACCAACAGTTGCAACAGCATTTCTTCTTCTGGTGTACGATTGGGACGATGTTCTAAGGTTAACGCAAGTGCGTAGACGCAAAGCGGCTTGTCTTTGACATCGCTTGTTTGTTTTCTGCATCCGTAGTAATTATTTTTGGCTGATACTCGGCTAGCAATTTCCCATAAGATTCTGGATTAAAAGTACGGGTCATTTTTCCATTTATCCTTATCATATTCAGCGTGAGTCAGGACATATTTAATATAGATTCTTTGAGTTTCGTAAACAATAAAAGTGACGCTTCTCTCTGTTATCTTTTTTCTATTGGTTCACCACATAACCAAGAATCTCCCGATTTGAATTCGGGAGAGTGTCAAAAAACCTAAATGTATTGTCTTTATTAAATAACAACCTCTTGCTTAGGCTTCCGTACTGGACGCTTGCGTTCGCTGCGACGAACGCCCCCTGCCATTTTGTATTCATCGCTATTCTTGCCATACTTTGCAGCTACGCTGACTAACACATGTTCTGTTAATTCCATCAGCGATTTTTCGGCTAATTCAAAGGCCCCCTGAGTTAGATCCACCGTCGAGAGGGTGGAGTTATGAGCTTCCAACTTGTCCTGTGTTTTTTTGATGGCGGCGGCAAAGGCGTCAATAGTGACTCCATTACCTAAATCTAAGGTGGGACTAATCGATTTCAAACCCGCAATCCGACGCTGTGCCCTATCAAGTACTTTAGACCCACGTTTTGGACGTGACATAAATAACCTTCCTTTTTTTAATTATGCACTAGGATAAAAACTGACTTATATCCTTGTCTTTACACCATTAGGATAAACAAAATCGGGGTGATTAACACCCGCAATATTCAGTATGTTTTAATAATTTAATACAGCAAATATTGTTGTATTGCGTTAATTTACTGAGATTTGCCCGAATTCAAGAAACGCTCGCCCGAATTCAAGAAACGATCGCCCGAATTCAAGAAACGACCGCCCGAATTCAATAAACGACCGCCCGAAATCGATGTATTTATTGCCTAAATTCTCAAAACCTCACCCCAAACCTGATTTACTAAGGTTTTAGCTTTAGTTTTACCCCACCCTAACCATCACTGCGATTAAGTAGGTAATCTTTGGGATTTAAGAAGAAATTCGACTTGTGTGTACACGGTAGCCAATACATACAGAGAGGGCTAGGGTGGGGTAATTCAAGGACTGATAGTAATTCGATAACTTGTGTGTACACCGTAGCTCCTAAAAGGAGAGAGGCTTTGATTTTTGTCCCCCAACGCTACAAGGGTTGCAGGGTGGTTTCATACAAAGAAAGAAAAAACTTTGTGCTTTTAATGTGTTTTGTAAAAAAATTATTCTATGATTTTCCAATTTGTTCTCGTAGCTTCTCGGATGGTTTATTTTCTTGATTAAGAACAGAATTTGCATAGATTGCAAGTTGCGATCTATTTTTGAGATTGAGACGGTTTAAAAGACTTGTCACATGAGTTTTTACTGTTCCTTCTGTAATAAAAAGTTTTTGGGCAATTTCGCGGTTAGTTGCACCAACACCTATTAAACATAAAACTTCTTGTTCTCGTGCGGTAATTTCTGATGGCTTTGATGAGGCGAAGTTTTGGCTAGTTGAAGCCGAAGCCGCTTCCATTACTAATAATTTATCAAATAACCCCGGCCCAAATTGAGTATAGCCATAATGACCAAACCGAATCGCATCTGCTAGCTCACTTGAGGGCATATCTTTGAGCAAATATCCTTTTGCGCCTGCACGCATTGCTCCTGTTAGATAAGAATCATCATCAAATGTACTCAAGACGAGAACTTTAATATTGGGAAAGTTTTCCACTATCAGTTTTGTTGCAGTTCGTCCATCCATTTCCGGCATCCGAATATCCATTAGCACCACATCGGGCTGGAGTTCTGCAACAAGTTCTAGAGCAACTTTACCATTCTCAGCATCACCGACCACCTGCAAATCAGGTTCCTGTTCTAGCATCGCTTTGAGTCCCTGACGAATGAGGCTCTGATCGTCAACGATTAACAGGCGAATTGGAGAGGATTTATCATTTTTCATCATAACTATCTTTTTTTGGTTTAGATGAACGATCAATAGACATCTCCAGAAATTAATGATGCATTACCTGAAATTATTGTCAAAAGTTATATATCTTAATATTTCTCAATTCAATTTCATCAGATGTCTAAGAAAAGGCAAATCTAGTCATACGAGGGGCAAGTCGCTCAATGCTCGGTAAGGTTATTCCTTGAGGGTTGAGTTTCGACTACGCTCAACTTCCGCGCAGTCGAAACCCGGCCAGATCGAGTTAGGTTTAATTTAGTCCTTCTACTTATTAGCTTTCGGAAGTTTCCTGGAAGAACTTCTTATGGATAGTTCTTGTGGATTCTCCATCAGCAGCTACCGTGATCAGATAGTCCATTAAACCATCGGAAAAGGGAAGACGTAAGTGGAAAGTACCATCGGGTTTGATTTTGATGTTATGACCACCAATGTTTACGGTTGTATTTGGTTGGGTGGCTCCGTGAATAATCAACTCAGCATCTGCCACAAACCAAAAATCTCCGTGGGGATGACTGAAAACTCGAACATTCGCGGAACGGGCGATGAGTAACCAGCGATCGCCATCAGCAATATAGCCAATTTCAACCATATAGTCGCGATCGCTCACGGGAATCGCTACAAAGCGATCGCGTGCTACCTCTTCCGATTCATACTGCTGTACAAGCTGGGGACTTTGATAACTCAAGTCAATGCCAGTAACATCATAAAGCCGCACTACTAATTGGGAGCCGCCCTGTTGGCGCAGCGCTTCTGCCTGAGCCTTGGAAATGTGCCAAGAGACATAAGCCCATTTGGGAGTGCGGGGTGTGAGCATAATACTGCTCTCTTCTTGGACAATCTCTTCTTGGGTATCTACCAAGTTAGTATGTGTTTCGCTGATTAACGCTACATTTTCAACTGGGGGATCTGTTGTGGGATCTGTATGTACAGGACTGAAGACACGAACGATCGCGGAACGGGCGATGAATAACCAGCAATCGCCATCAGCGACATAGCCAATTTCAGCTATGTAGTCGCGATCGCTGATGGGAATTTCTACAAAGCGATCGTGTGCTGTCTCTTCACATTCATACTGCTGGACAAACTGAGGATTTTGATAACTTAGGTCTATGCCAGTTACATCATAGAGCCGCACTACCAATTGAGAGCCGCCCTGTTGTTTGAGTTCTGCTTTCTTGGTTTCGGAAATCTCCCAAGAGACATCAGCCCATTGCTCAGTGCGGGGTGTGAGCACAATACTGCTCTCTTCTGCACTAATCTCTTCTTGGGCATCTACCAAGTTAGTATGTGTTTCATCCTTTTCCACCACATGATCAACTATGGGATCTGGATTCACAGGACTGAAGACACGAACAATTGCGGAACGGGCGATAAATAACCAATGTTCGCCATAAGCGATATAGCCAATTTCAGCTACGTAGTCGCGATCGGTGAGGGGAATTTCTACAAAGCGATCGTGTGCTGTCTCCTCAGATTCATACTGCTGTACCAGGTGGGGGCTTTGATAACTCAAGTCAATGCCAGTCACATCATACAACCGCACTACCAATTGAGAGCCGCCTTGTTGCCACAGTTCTGCTTTCTTGGCTTGGGAAATCTCCCAAGAGACATGAGCCGATGTATAAGTATGTGGTGTGAGGACAATACTGTTCCCTTCATCTGCATCTACTAAACCAATAGCGGTTTCGGCTGCGATTGGCTCATCATCAACCGTAGTATAAATTTCTCCTTGGTCATCTGATGCCAAATTAGTAGCCCAACTTCCAATTCCTGCGCCTGCTGCTACGGCAGCAGCAGCAAAATCTGTGGAGTCTGTTTCTGCAACATCTTCGGCAACAGTCGGCTCGGCTGGAGATGTTTCCTCTGGGAAATCGGTGGTGGGTTCGGCTGCATCCGCCACTACATTGAATGCATCTCCTGGCAATTCTGGCAATTCTGGCAAATCAAGCAGTGAAGACGTTTGTGTTGCTGATGGTTCCACTTCGGCTGCCACTTCGTCAGACTCGGCTAAGGGCAATTCATCTACTGAGGCTGTATCTTCAGTTGAGGTGATACTCTCTAGCCAGTTCAATTCTGCCTGGAGTTCCTCATCTACCGGCTCTTCATCAACTGGTGTATCCCAATATCCAAAATCAGATGTGCCAGAAGTCACATTTGGGAATTCCGGGAGTGGGGCTGTCACCTCAGATAAAGGCAATTCCTCGTCAGAAGATACCTCTTCTGTAATATTAGCTAGGTGAGGATATGAAGTATTTACTACAGCTGCTGGGGCTTCTATGTCCCATGCAACTTCATCAGACTCAGGATTGGTTGTCTCCGTATAATTATTTAGCTCAATAGTCTGATCAATGGCATCTGGTTCTGTTTCTTTGTTGGTAAAGTTAGACCAGGTAGCCGCGCCGATACCCGTTGCTAAAGCTGTACCACCGGTTAAAGCTGCGGCTCCGAAGTTGTTATTGT
Organism: Nostoc sp. DedQUE02; assembly: GCF_034531035.1. Classification (NCBI taxonomy): domain Bacteria; kingdom Bacillati; phylum Cyanobacteriota; class Cyanophyceae; order Nostocales; family Nostocaceae; genus Nostoc; species Nostoc sp. DedQUE02. Next base: position 58,682 of record NZ_JAVRBY020000042.1, read on the forward strand.
TATTTTCTGCCGAACCATTAGCTACGCCCGATGTGCCTTCGTAGAGGTTAGAGTTAGAGGTGCCATTAGTTGCCTCTTGTACTAAATTTGATGTCCCCTGAGTTGCATTCTGGGTCAAGTCAGATTGTGTTTGAGCATAGATGTTGAAAGGAGTGCGTTCGGGGGTTTCTTGCTCTTGAAAGTGCGATACTGGCTGCTCTTCAAGTATTGCTCCATTCAGGGAGGGGGCAGTGCTGGCATCGAGTACCGCAGTTTCTCCATTTTCTGCGTTCGGTAGATGAGGATTTGATTCTGGTAAGTCTTCTGTTTTCTCCGTAGACGATGAGCCTTTTCCCGAAAGCCACCATACTACAGAAACAGCTACAGTCACAAAAAACAAAGGTAGCAGCAACCATAATGGTGCTTCTTTATTGACAATTGGACTATTTTGTTTTGCAGGAGCAGCCACAAAGGGCTTTTCGCCAAATACAGAAGTAGTGGCATTAGGAGAAGGCGCAGCGCCTGTTGTCGTTTGGGCGCCAGGGGAAGTTGTAGCAGCCGGTTGTGATACACTGGCTGCGATCGCCTCTGCTTCTGCCGTTATCCCTTGTTCTATAGCCTTTTGTCCTTGAGGTGCAAGGGTATAGCCGAGAAAATCAACTGTGGTTAAGCTGGGATTTTTCTTGTAAACATAAACTAAAGGTTGCGAGAAGGGATATTTAGTATCATCTGGCAAGGCTTGATGTAATTGCAGAACTCGCACACCTTTCAACTTGGACACCTGATTAGCTAATACATAGCTGATACCGTCTTTGCCCAGTTGTTTGATGATTTCTGCGGTATTGTCCTCAGTTAGTTGGGTAGCATTGGCCCCTGTAGCAAATTCAGCAGTTTTGAAGGCTGGATAAGTACGAAAAGTATCGCGAGTTTCACTGCTGTTAGGGTGGTCGATTAACCGAATCTTCTCTGAAGGTCCTCCCAGTTGTGACCAATTTGTAATTTGTCCCCGGAAAATTCGGGCGAATTGCCTACTGGTCAAACTTCCTTTGAAAGGATTATCTGCACCAACCACGATCGCAATCTTCTCACGGCGCAAGCGAACTTGCTCTAGTCCTTGGGCTTTTTCGGCTGGCGTTAACCCCCGCCCCATCGCTACTATGTCGATTTTGCCATCTAGCAAATCTTTCAGTGCCGTATTAGTGCCGTTAGCAGCAATTTCAACCTTTGCACCGGCAAACTGTTTTTCAAAATTTTCTTTCAGGCTTTGGTTGATTGCACCCAAGCTACTGGAACCGTCAATCCGCACTATTGATCCATTTTGCACCGTTTGTGGCAGTGGAAAAGAGGTCACTTTAGGTGTAGATTGTGCCAGCATCGGTGCTGATACCACCAAAGTTGATGCCATCGGGGTTGTAGCTAAGGCAACCCATAATACCAGCCTGACTATCGAAGTATCTTTTTTTTCTTGTTGCCACATATGCCCCTTAATTAAAGTAAAAAATAGAAAGCCTGCTAGTCCTAAGTCGCGATCTTTTTAGAGATTATGGAGGAGACGGGCTAATTATACATCTGAGTTATCTTTAGTTCTAATTGCTTTCCAGTACTTATACTGATTTATACTTCGCTGGAGCTTGTATAGCATGATAATTTATACTCTAATTACTAAAGTCTGTTTACTATAAATTTTTCTAAGTTATATTGCAACTTATACCAATTTGGTAGCTTATGGCCACAATTATGAATTATTGAATTACTAAAACTGGTAAAGTGTAGCAAATTCAATATTATTTAACAATATTATTTTCAGTAGTACTGAACAATGGGTATCCTCTTGTCTTGGCTGAATACTGATTGTTCAGCGCTGATTTGAGGCATTCAGGGCAGTAGCAGCTAAAGTGCCACCTCCTAAAATCCCTGGAACTGTAATAAAAAGCTGCGTGAATGGTGCAAGTCCCTGGTTCAATACTTTTCGGGTTTTGGGGGAAAGGGGAAAGGGAAAGGTTTTAATTCACCTTTAACCTTTTCCCAGACCAAAAGAGAGAGAGACGTAAACGCCAGCCTGATTATTTTGAGTCAAGGCTGAAAAATTTTAACAGCAATTGTCGGTATATCGGATGCTATATACGCCTGTGGAGAACTTCTAAGACCTGAATCATGTGACTTTGAGTTGTGTGAGGTTCAAAAAAGCTTATTTAGGCGAAATTTTATATTACTTGTTTTCAAACTGAAGTAACGGCGTTGTAAAAATATTTCGCGTTGCCAACTTGATGCATTTCGCCAGCGTTCATAGGTAGGAGAGGCAATGTCTGTTAAAAAGCTACGCCACCGTGCAGTCAGTTCCTCAATCCCCGTTTCTGTTGCTCGAATCCGACCATTGTCTATCATTGCCTGACGTAATTGATAGTTGTCGCGCAGGCGTTTTAGAGATGCAATGATTTCCTCAACAGAAGCTACTTCTATATAATCGAGTTCGCTTTTACGTTCATATTGGTAAGCAGATTCACGACCAAGAATAATTGGAACTCCAGCTTGCCAAGCATTATATAATTTAGATGCTGGTTTCCAGTTATATGTATTGCTATCAAAGCTACGCACAGCAATCACAACATCCACATCACTGTAGTCGTGCCAGCGTTCAAAGTTGACAATATTCCAATTTAAACCTAAAGCATTGACTTGGTGTTTCCAGGCATCTGTTTGCATTTGGGGAACCAAGTTGTCTACTTGACCAAAGTAGGCAACATTTTCAAATTTATCACCACGCTGATGATCGCGAGGAATCAATCCAGACTGGGGCCAATGGGGCATATAATGAGTTTGCCAAAGGCTTGCAGAGTATTTTGTCATTTCATCTTGAGTATTTTGAATAATATGAAGCTGTGCGTAAGGATGATGACTTCTATCTGCACGCAAACAAACAATCAATAATTGTGGTGTTGGTTGTAGGTTGTCTGGCAAAAAATCGCGATGCGCCAAAACAATTCCTTCAGTGGGTAAAGTTCCTACCAATTGACATGGAAATCCATCATTTTTGAGGTGAAGATAGGTTTGTAGAGTCCAGTTATATTGCCCTTGACCGTAACGTAGAGAATTTTGCCATTGCCAGTAAAGATCCGAACTTTCTAATATGCGATCGCTAGGCCATTGGTTTTGGGGAATATAAAAATAAATAGCTGGTAACTTATGATTCATGGAAAAATGGAATCAGTTTTTAGTCGAGTATAGCAATCCGATTTTATTTTTGTTCCCGAAGCTTGGCGTAGCCATATTTATTTGGGTAGGAGGCAATGGGCAATAGGTAATAGGTAATAGGTAATAGGCAATAGGCAATAGGTAATAGGCAATAGGCAAGAAGCCTTTTTGAGTTGTACTGAATTTTTTCACGCAATCAAATATTAGTCCTATAGCCGTAGTCACATAGGTTAGGACATAATGACAAGCGTGAATGCTAGGAACAGTAATAGTTTTACTCCTGCCTCCTGCCTCCTGCTATGTATAACCCAGGCAGTTTTGAATACTGGGTATCCTGCTGTTTTAACTAAATACTCATTGTTCAACACTCATTTGAGATAACAATGACAATCTGGTTTATCAATCAGTGACTCAACTAAGGCATTTAGGGCAGTTGCAGCTAATGCGCCACCTCCTAAAGTCCCTTCAACTGTAATAAAAGGTATCCCTTGTTGCATCAGTTGTCGCTTGGCTGCGGGAGCATGGCTAAAGCCAATGGGCATTGCAATAACTAATGCAGGCTGAATTTTTTGGTTAGCAATTGCTTCACAAGCTTCCAGAAGTACTGAGGGAGCATAACCAACTACCAGGACACAACCATTACTTACTTGCTGCAATTTTGCTCGCCATTCTCGATGTTGCCAAAAGGCAAGTTCTGCCTCGGTGGCGGTGGTAATATGGGGATTATCAATTAAAGTTTCAGTGCGGCATCCCAAGTGAAGTAATCGGGTTTGATCTAAAGCAGCAGCAACCGTTTGGGTATCGACAACAATTTCACAACTTGAAGATAAAGCTTCTCGACTAGTTGCGATCGCATCTCGACTCAATTTGATAAAGGACACTAAACTGACATCGCCACAAGCCAAAACCAACTGAGAAATTAAATGCTGTTCAATTTCCGAACGGTGAGACAAATCAGGTAATAAACGTTGTAGCGATTCGGTAAAAGCTTCTGAATGGGTATGAATTTCAGCATCCAAGCCACTCCAGAGATTTTCCAATCCTCCCAATCCAGCTTGAGTTTCGACATCGAGTAACTTCAGTTGTGCCAAAACTTCCGCTTGGATAATTTGACAATGGCGATCGCGCCCCAATAATCCTTCTAATGCTGATGCAGTTTGTCGCAGTTGAGAAATTTGTTGCATCACCGCGCGATATTGCTGCTGGAGTTGTCCCATCAGGTTAACCGTTGTGTCGGCTTCTGGTTCCACTTCCAAAATATTGCGGATATGGTTTAGCTGAAACCCTTGCTGCTTGAGTGCGACAATCCGTTGCAACCGGAGGACATCTTTTTGAGTGTAGAGACGGTAATTGCTAGGCGATCGCACTGGTTGCGGTAACAGTCCCAATTGATGGTAATGGCGCACCATCCGCGGAGTTAAACCACCTCCTACCAAGTGCGTTAACTGCTTAATTGTCAGTTCGCTACTTTTGATTTCCACAAATTATGTTTTAATAAAAGTTAATTATTGTCGAGGGGGCGTTTAGGAAAGGCGATGTCTGACGACAAGCGACTACGTGTCTACGCTTTTAGCCTAGCTTAGTTAAACTATCTGCTAACCAATAATTTTTTCTGTACATTAGCTTCTTGGATAACGTTGTTGTTGCTCGTAAATACCTGAATATCTGGAACAACAGCATAATCCATGTCATGTGTGATAATTTTAATTTTCCCTGCTCCTGCTCTGCTAATAGCTTCGAGAAGTAGTAAATCGTAGCCGTCAACAGCTTGAGTTTGAAATCTGTTTAGTGCTGCATCGGTTGTTGCGTCATCTACTGTCAGATCAACAGGAACAGCAAGCGCCTTAACCTGACTCCAAGCTGACTGAACTTCGGCAACAACATTCATTCGTTCATTTGGATAATTATGACGGTATTCTTTAAGTGGCAAAAACCCATACAATTTTTTATAAATCTCATATTCAGTTTTTTCAATGATATGAGCCAGTTCAGCTAAAATTAGCCCAGAATATGTAAGAGTGGCTCCATTTAAAATAGCTTGGTTGATATATTTAAGATAATTGCCGGATTTGGATACTTTAGTACCAAACCCAGCATTTGTATAAGTCTGCCAAAACCAGACGTTGGTATCTACAAGAAAAATATCACCCTGCTGGGGATTATCAGTTTTGATGTCGATGATATCAGCTTGGATGTTAAGGTTGACCACCATGCTTTAAAAAGTTGCAGCCTGCTCTGTAATTACTGCATCAACTGCATTACGAAATTGCTCATCGGAATAGTAATGCTTCGCATTGGCAATAACACGCTCAAGAACATTCCACCCCTCAGAATTTATAGCGGTGAACTCAACCAGTCGATTAAGGTTATCTGCTGGAACATCCTTCAAGAGATGACCGATCGCAAAGTTGAAAAAAGGAGAAGCAAAGACCTGAACTCCAGTAAAATCTAATTCTACAGAGTTGCCAGCAATCAGAACTGGGTGAATCTGATCGTATACCTTCTGCCCACTCTCAGCGCTGATGGCGTATTTCCCAACGAGATCAAAAATTTTGTATGCCATTCCTCTATCTCCCTATTTAAAATAACCGCTTCTTAAGTTGATGAGCTTCAGTTGCTAGGCAGTAGTAAGATTCATCACAGCGAAGTGCAATATTAATCAGGGTTCCCTTAAAATTAGTACATCTGTTCTCATATATAATATTATCGCCTATATTGACATATCCGTCATTACTAAAAATTGTAAGGTTTCCATGATTTTTTACGATGAACTCTTGCAATAAATTTAAGCCTGCGCCACGCGAAATACTGTCTTGCTTAGTGCTATTTCCCGGCTCGAACGCCCACTGTAGAGCCTCATTAGCAGTCTTGTCTGAGTTCTGAGGTAGAGAGCGAACACTAGTAGGGATACCAATACCAAAGTCGATGACCGTCAGATGAAGAAAACCAAGCTTGGGGTAGTGCTGACCGCAGCTGAACACCCCCACAGGAGATTGACTATGATCAAATGCATTGAAATATATCTCTAAGACTCGCCCTGTAATTGCATCTTGTAGTCTTGGACTGATGTTGACCCAACCTTTACCCAGCCAATTATATTTTAGATAGTCTGTAATACTATTAAAATCCTGATGAAGATCATTCCGGTAAGGTATGGAGTTGCCGTCCCAGGGTTTCCTGTCACAACCGAAATCACACAGGAAGCCATTCTGAGCTAAGTTCATACTAATTTTCTCTGGAAGTGTATTCCAATCGAAAGTGAGAGATCCGCCACGAGCTTCGATAAGACGAAATAGTCCCCCCAAAAAAGCAACGCCGTAGTGTCCCAAAAATTCGCAGTAGTGAAAATCTACCTTGATATTTAAGCAATCTTGGGGTAATTGCTCAATTTCATCCCTGAGTTTAAATAACTTATTAAAATGATGGGGATTATCATCAATCTTGGTTACATAAAGAATTAAATTTGGCTGGTTTTTAGTCTCTAACAGCAAGATAACTCCGACTATTACAGATATTTATTAGTAATTTATATCTTGAACTTTAACACTGGTATCAAGAAGATTTAGCACTTTTTTCTATTGTGGAGCGTGCCAGAGTCAATCGCTTTCATTCTCTGATCAGAAATTTGAAGGTTTACAAATTAGCGCACTATACCCAAAATAAAATACACATTAACATAGAAAATCACTCTGCAAACCTATCCAGTCTCCATTTCAAATTCATTATAAAGCTTGACATTAACATCAATGTCAAGGTTTAGCGTAAGAGAGTCCTTGTTAATTCATCTCTCATGCTCTACCCCCAACGTTTTGGCCAATTCACCAAAGAACACGCAGATACTTTAGCAGCCCTTTTATGTGGATTCCTATTATTTCTCGGATGGTTCGCCTTGCATCTCGGTTGGTTGGGATGGGCGTTCCTGTTACTACCTGCTGCTTATGTAATTGGTGGTTACGAAAGTGCGCGGGAAGGATTGACTACCCTCTTCAAAGAAAAAGAACTCGATGTCGATTTGCTGATGATTGTCGCCGCCATTGGTGCTGCGAGTCTCGGCTTATGGCGAAGAGAATATCATCTAATTATTGATGGGGCAATTTTGATTCTGATCTTTGCTATCAGTGGCGCATTAGAAGGCTATGCAATGGCGCGAACTGAGCGGAGTATTCGCAGTTTGATGAGCCTGACACCAGATACAGCAAGGGTTTTACTTCAAGGAAGGGAAGAGGAAATTCCGATCAGCCAGCTAAAAGTGGGTGATGAGATTCTCGTCAAACCCGGAGAGTTAATTCCTACTGATGGGATAATTTTATCTGGTTACAGTAGCCTCAATCAAGCTGCGATTACAGGTGAGTCTTTACCTGTAGAGAAAACAGTGGGTGCAGAAGTATTTGCTGGCACACTCAACGGCTATGGTGCATTGCAGATTAAGGTACACAAACCAGCCCAAAGCAGTTTGATTGTGCGTGTGATTCGTTTGGTAGAACAGGCGCAAACAGAAGCACCACCTTCGCAAGAGTTTATCGATCGCTTTGAGAAAGGATATGCCAAAGTCATTGTAGTAGCTGGGATATTGCTGGCAACTTTACCGCCATTTCTTTGGGGGTGGGATTGGGAAACAACAATTTATCGGGCGCTTACTTTCCTTGTGGTAGCTTCTCCCTGCGCGCTGATGGCTGCAATTATGCCCACGCTGCTTTCAGGAATCGCCAATGGTGCAAGACAGGGGATTTTGTTTAAAAATGGGGCACAGTTGGAGAAAATTGGCAAAGTCCGAGCGATCGCATTTGATAAAACTGGTACTCTGACAACAGGACAGTTGCAGGTATTCCAGGTAATTTCAGTTAGTAAATACACTCAAGTAGATGTATTAAAAGCTGCTGCTAGTGTGGAATCTTATTCAGAACATCCCATCGGTAAGGCAATTGTGCAGGCGGCTAATGATTTAGATTTGGTTGGTGCAATCCAAGTACAAGCCATACCTGGACAGGGAATTATCGGAATCGCTCAAGAACAACAGATAATTGTCGGCAATGCCGTTTTTGTCCAACAGTATGTCACAAATTTACCTGAAGAACTGCGAAAAATGGCTCAATCTTTGGAGCAAGAAGGTAAAACTGTGGTTTGGGTAGCGAAAAAGCCCACCCTGTTTCCTGCTCCCCTCCCTGCTTGCGGGGAGGGGTTGGGGGTGGGGTGTTTTGATGTGATAGGTGTAATTGCGATCGCAGATGAGGTGAGAATCGAAGCAGCCGCAACTATTAGCCGGTTAAAAAAACTGGGAGTTGAACAAATTATCATGTTAACCGGCGATAATCAGGAAACTGCTTACAGTGTCGCCAAAACAGTCGGAATCGATCAAGTATATGCTCAACTTCTACCAGAAGATAAGCTAGATGTTATCCGCCGTTTACAGCAACAATATCAAACTGTGGCGATGGTAGGCGATGGAATTAATGATGCACCAGCTTTAGCACAAGCATCTGTGGGTATAGCAATGGGTGTATCTGGTAGTGATGTGGCATTGGAAACCGCAGATATAGTACTGATGGCAGACAGGTTAGAAAAAATTGCTGTAGCGATAGATTTGGGTAGGCGATCGCAAGCCATAGTAAAACAAAATGTAGTCGTAGCTTTAGGTTTCATTATGTTGCTTTTAGTGGGCAACTTTCTAGGAAATATTAACCTACCCATCGGCGTAATTGGCCATGAAGGTTCTACAGTATTAGTTACCCTTAGTGGACTAAGATTGCTTAAATAAAAAATAGAAAAGTAGTACTTTGTCAAGCTAATATTCGTGAGAATGAGGTTTTTGTTAGAGAGCGGCAACAGCAGCAAAGAGGTTTTAGTCAGCGATCTCATGTTGAATCGACGAACTCGTTGCCGCCTCATCCCAACGATTTCTAAAATCTGGAACCTAGATGTTGCAAACTAAAAGAACACTAGTTTATATGTATCACCAATTTTACCAATAGGAGCAGAAACTGAAATATTTTTGTATTCATCTTGATAGGTTAGATTAGCACTACACTCAAGCTGTACTTAGGCAATAGGCAAGAGGCAAGAGGCAATAGGCAAGAAGCCTCTTTGAGTTGTACTGAATTTTTTCAGAAATCAAATATGAGTCCTAATATATTTCTAAAAATCAAATCACCAGTGTAAAAAGCTGGCGGTTTTTGTTTCAATCTAACAGCTTTACTCAACGAAAATAGAACTTGCTTCTGAGCAATGTAAACTTGACAGATTAGTAGTAGAGCAGGGTAATAGCTTTTGGTCACTGATAAGTGCGATCGCACTCTTCAACCAATCAATATAAGTCTCTTCTCTTCGGATCACCAACTCCAGCACCAGCCTTTGCATCACCTGCTCACGATTAGCAGACTCATCACCGAGTGATGGTAAATCGATGGTTTCACACTCAGCAAGCTTTTTGCTTCGAGCCGCCAATTGTTGCTCTAGTAAATGAATGATGGTTTCATTTGACAACTGATCTGCAAAATGCAACTGGACTAGCATTGGTTCTCGTACAGTTGGTAACGGCTGATGAATCCCAAGCCATCGGGCGAATTCGGCTTTCCCTAGCTCCGTCACACCGTAGACTTTGCGATTGGGGCGATCGTGCTGAATCTCAATCGTACAGGTAATCCAGCCTTGCTCAACTAGCTTATCGAGAGTTCTGTAAATTTGTGCCTGATCTGCTGGCCACAAATGGGCAATGCATTGATCAAAGCAGGTTGTTTTGAGGTCGTAACCCGTCATTTCTTGCTGCTGAAGAAGACCTAGAATTACATTTGCTAGCGACATGAAGACGGTTTTCCCATAATTGATATTTTCTTGATCGGTTTTCCACCAATACTTGTCGGGTTTTGGGTGAAAGGGACTCATGTTAAAAGGGAAAAAACCTTAGATATCAAGCCTTCCACTCCTTTTCCCTTTAACCAAGCAGTGTTGGGTTTTACACTATGTACTTCTTATAAGTTTATGCTAATATATGATTAATCCAATATAAGATATAACTTTATAAAAAAATGTTGATCGTAATGCTTCTTAGCAAGGAAACCAAATACATAAACTGAGGTTAGGCAGATGGGTAATGTACTGCTTGCACAAGACGGGGAAAAAGTAGCGATATATTTTGAGTGCCGCTCTTGTGAGTTCAGCCTCTGGTAGAGAAGAGAAAACAAGGAGAAGTTCTGATAATATCTGCAAGCTTTCTAGCGAGTATCTACGCCACTATGGGATATGCTACTCATCGCTAGCCTATATTCTACAAACCAGTTGTTCGGTATAGTCTATTCGCGATCAATACCAAGGTAGAAATTATTTAAGCCATTAAAGACTATTGTAACAAGAGGATGAGTAACATTGACTTCTAACACACTTACAGAAAGAATACGTCAACATCAATATCTACGTGATTTACGAAACAAATTACTCCACCTGCACAAGATGTTGCTGGAGACAGAACGCATTGCCTACGAACAGGTTAGTGGACGAGTATCAAGCGGAGAACTCCTTCAGCTAGTGATTGCTCATGAACAATTTGCTTGGCTACATCGCATTTCTGAGATGGTTGTGCAAGTTGATGAAATGCTCCAAGCAGATGAACCGATATTGCTGGACGATTTCCAAAAGTTGATTGCTGATGTCCGCACGCTGATTGTACCGTTAGAGACAGGTAATACCTTCGAGAGAAAGTATTACAACGCTCTCCAGAGCGAACCTGGGGCTGTGTTGGCACATGCGGAGATATCCAGATTTCTTACCTCTAAAGTTTAAGGTAATGGATTTCGGTGTTGCTGAATCGAGGTATGAATTTGGATGTAGAGACTAGCAATTGCAACGTCTCTACAAGGATTTTGAAATAAC
>NZ_JAVRBY020000043.1:0-67714 GCF_034531035.1 Nostoc sp. DedQUE02
ATCAATCACTCTATTGAGTAAAAGTTTCAACTTTTAGGGGACGACAAGTTAGAGTTAATTGCATATATTTATAGACAGAGCCTCCAAAGCTTCAACAAAAGTATGTAAACGTTTAGTTGCTCACTGGTGGCGAAATCCTCTAATTAATTGATGTCAAAGAATATTTAGAATTGGTAAAAAAGGCGGAATACAATTATGGATGTTTGGAATTTGGGTAAATTAGGAGTCGTAATCGTTGGCGCAATAGCTTTCTCTGGAAACTCTGCTATTGCCAAAATCAATCAGGGTGTGACTCTAGAGAATAATCTCAACGCACCTACTTTAAACACAGCGATTAAAAAGCACAATACATTCGGAGACGATGCCCGGAAAATTAATTACAGCATCAAACAAACTCAATCTCAAAATAGAAATGCTGCTCTAGATAAGAAAAAAACTTTGCTAGCAGGCTGCCGGGGATGGCAGCAGTTGGGGTGTCTTTAAGCCTTAGAGGATGTTTGAAAAGTATTTTTGGAACTTCTGAAGCTCGGAAACCTAATCCCCCTAACCTCCCTTCCCTACAAGGGAATGAGAGTTTCAAAGCCTCTCTTTGCTTGTCTAACGACAGGCTAACGCCAACGGGGAGAGGAAAGGAAGCGGGGTTTCTGGTATACTTTACGACTTTTCAAACATCCTCTTAGCGTTTTTTATTTCACACAGATCCCCAAGAGTTAATAAGTAGGTGGGCATAAGTATATAAATATAGATTGGCTGGCATCCCTATGCTTAGTTGAACGCGGCATGACTGGAGTGATAGAAAAGCTGGCAATACTGTTATTCGTTGGCGCAAATATCGTGATTGGCAGTATTGCTCTGGGAATAGTACGACTGTTGCTGCAAGGGAAACTACTATCATTGCCTGCAACAGGCGATCGCAGCAAATAAGTAATGCTTGTGACAGCAAGATCACCGGGAGCGAAACTTTCCTCTCTGAAATTGATCGTATGAATGTCTTCTTTGTCTACTATGCATTAGATATGCATCAGTCCTTACGGGGGACAAAAAGGGCTATGATGCAGATATAATAAGCCTCATAACCCTCTCCCGGCGTTGCATAATTGCGGGATGATTTCGCAAGTTATAAAATCTCCCCCCCTGCAACGCCAGCACCCCCTGCCTCCCCTGCCTGCCTAAATTCATCCCTCTGTTCTGCAACGCCCCCTCTCCCCTGTAGTAGATCATTCAACGATATATCGATGGGTTCAGGCTTATGCTCCAGAACTCGAAATCGGTCAGGAAATTTGCATCATAACCAAAAATCTGATGAGTTAGTTTCTCAGGAGAATTTTATGGTGGACTCAATTTGCATCAATGCTGGTGGAGGAGTGAGCGGAATCTTTGGTGCAGATGCCTACTACAGTGGCGGTCAAAGCGCTTCGAGCAATACTCCCGTCGATTGTAAGGGCGTCTATTACCCAGCAAACCAAGAAGTTTATCAGACCGAACGCTACGGCACCTTCACTTATACCTTTACGGATCTGACTCCCAACGCCATCCATACTGTTAAGCTTCACTTTAACGAACACTTCTGGGACTCGGTTGACAAGCGCAAATTTAACGCTGCGATTAACGGCACGCAAGTATTATGGAATTATGACATTTTCTCCCAAGCTGGCGGCATCAATAAGGCGATCGCTGAAGAATTTGTAGTGACCTCAGATGCCAGGGGGCAGATTGTAGTGAACTTCACACCAGGCGCTGCTGACCAGCCCACAGTTAGCGGTGTTGAAATCAACCAGAACACCCGCCCGCAAAACAATATGCTCTTGGGTTGTTTCTCTGGCTACGCTAATATCAACGACATAGAATCCTGGTTGGGTAAAAAGCACGCCGTGCAGGTTATGTTCACAAGCTGGGATTTGAACAACAAGGAACAGGCTTTCACTACGATGAATCATATCTGGGATAGTGGAAGTGTACCTCTGGTGACATGGGAAGTCTTTACCGATGACAAAAATCGCTATGCACCAGAGAATATCGATGCACTAATCGCCAACGGCAGCTACGATAGCTATTTGAACGATTGGGCTGACACCATGAAGAGCTTCCTGGCAGGTTCTGGCGGCGTATACGGCGATGCTGATGACCGTCGAGTTTACCTGCGATTTGCTCATGAGATGAACGGCGACTGGTATCCCTGGTCTGCCAGCTATAAAAACTCACAGAACACGCCCACAGATTATATCAATATGTGGCAACATGTTTGGACGGTCTTCAAAAATAAAGGCATTGACAGTAATCATTTGCAGTGGCTCTGGACACCCATGAATACCGATGTAGGCAGCCCGCTCCACAAGGCTGAGTCTTACTGGCCGGGCGATACCTACGTTGATTGGGTTGGCATTGACGCTTACAACTGGGGTACTGGCCCGTCTTGGTCAAACTGGACGTCTCCTGTCGCGCTCCTAGATGACATGATTAACCGCCTCTCCGGCTACGGCAAGGCGATCGCGATTCCAGAGTGGGGCACAACGAGTGATAACTACGGTAGCAACAATGTTGGCGCGAAGGGTCAGTGGATTGTTGAGATGTTCGACTACCTCTCGGTCAAACCCCAAATCAAGATGCTTTGTTACTTCAACATTGATAAAGAGACTGACTGGGCTATTTTTGGCGGAGGTCACGGCGACAGCACCTATAACATAGGCTCCATCGTCCATCAGGTCTACTCTATCTACAAAGTACGAGTCGGTGCAGACTACATTATCCCAGGCAACAACAGTCCTCAACGAATAACAGATGCCCAGTTCAAAGGACTGTAAACATTCCATCCCAGATAGTTCGACAAACCTACTCAATCAGCAAGAACATCATGAAATTTTCATTTATCAACAACGTTGCACCAGCCACCGCAGGCCCCACCACTATGTCTTATGATGAAATTCAAGCTGAAAATGCCGACCACAACGGCACGGTAATTGATGGACGCAATGACCGTACCTATCCAGGGTTGGCAAATGAAGCAATTGAACGTCGCGCCGTGAAACTCGATACCGTAGGGCAATATGTCGAGTTCACCGTACCACGCGATGCAAACTCAATCATCGTCCGTTACGCGATTCCCGACTCAGCCGATGGTGCAGGGTTAACAACACCTATCGGCTTGTATATCAACGGTGAAAAACAACCCGACCTAATCTTGACATCGAAATACAGTTGGATTTACGGTACCTATCCATTCAATAACAATCCCGGCGACATCAGACCGCATCACTTTTATGATGAGGCGAATCGGCTAACACCACAGATGTCTGCGGACGACAAGGTTCGCATTCAGGTGGAGTCAAATAGTACCGCGCCCTGGTACATCATTGACCTAGTTGACTTTGAGCAAGTAGCACCTGCTTGTGCGATGCCAGAGGGATATCTCTCGCTGACCGTTGATTTTGGTGCAGATCCGTCTGGCGTACAGGATTCCACTACTGCTTTCCAAAATGCGCTTGATGCATCATCAAGTCAGCGTCGGGGATTATGGATTCCGCCTGGCGAGTACAAAGTTAGCACTTGGCTACAGGTACACGACAGCGTAACACTCAAGGGTGCGGGTATCTGGTATTCCAAGATTCACTTTGTGGCGCAGACGGGTAATAATGCCGGACTTATGGGGCCTTGGAATACAGGGACATCTGCACAAAATGTCAACTTTTCGGATTTTGCAATTTGGGGCGAAGTTACCCAGCGCGTCGATAACGACCAGCTCAACGGTATCGGCGGCGCCTACTCGAACTCAACGTTTACGAACCTGTGGATCGAGCATAACAAGTGTGGTATGTGGCTGGACGGGCCATTTGACAAGCTGATAATCAGCAATGTCCGAGTCCGCAATCAGCAAGCAGACGGGATCAATTTCCACAGACAAGTCACCAATTCCACCGTTACACAGTCATTTTTCCGCAACACAGGCGATGATGCCCTCGCAATGTGGAACGAAGGAGGTGGCGGTTTCAACACCTTCTCGTTCAACCGCGTTGAAATACCAGTGCTGGCAAACGGAATCGCCATTTATGGGGGTGAATCTAACGTCGTCACCGATAACTACGTTGCTGACCAGCAGGCTGAAGGGGGTGGTGTCCACGTCGGCAACCGCTTCCCCGGAAGTAAACCAATAAGCGGCACAACGGTAATTGCCCGCAACGTAATTGTCCGCGCCGGTTCACAGGATTACTACAATGGCTGGAACTTCGGTACGGGTGCGCTGTGGTTCTACGCGCTGGACGCAGACATGACGGGCGTCATCAATGTTGAAGATAATCAAATCATCGACAGCAACTATGAAGCGATTCATTTTATTGGCAGCAGTGTTACCAATGTAACCCTCAACCGCAATCAGATTATCGGCGCTGGTACTTATGCAATGGAAATCCGTTGTGCAGGTACAATGACAATCAGCAATACAACGGCAACAGGACTGGGACACGGCGCTATTCTCAACTGCCGAACAGACTTTGCGATCGCTGACGGTGGCGGTAACGGTGACTGGACTACTCAACCACCAATCTGCCCTGACCCTTATCCAACCCCGATTTATGTTTCGCTAGGATCATCTAAACCTGAACAATTATTAGGAGTACCCATAAATAAGTAACAGGGTGGGTTCGCTGTAAATATAGCGATCAGAATTTTGCGGCTCTGAATACCAACGGCGATCGCAGATGGAGCAACGCAAAAAAGCTTTGATGTGACGCTTTGTCTGTAGGAAGTTAGAGCATCTTTGGTTAAATACTTATAAAACTAGTGAGGTTGTTAATAGTTAATTGTAATTAACCACCAACGCTCTTGAAGCGCGTAACTATCCGAACTTGATTTTAATGAGTGCGACGAGGCTGAAACCCTCTCTCCCTAATCAATTGTCCAAAGTTAAGTGTAGAAAAATGGTAAATTCTAAGGAGTTATTCTAGACTTATGAGCTTGAACATTAAGTCATCTCAGGAAAGTGTAGAGGTATGGCTATCTGTACCTAATACAAGCACTATGCTGGTAAGGCAGGCAGATATTTATTTTGCGGCTGACAGTGCTGTTAATAATTATACAATAATGATTAACGAAGATACACACTATCAGCAGATAGATGGTTTTGGTGGCTCACTGACCGATGCGTCATGTTGGCTACTAAAGTATAAGCTTACAGACCAGAAAAGGGCTGAAGTCATGCAGGATTTATTCGGAGAATCAGGAATAAATATAAGCTTGCTTCGGCAGCCTATAGGAGCATCTGACTTTAGCTGGGAAGCGTGGACATTTGATGATACTACCAATAATACTGATGACTGGTCTTTAAACAACTTTTCTCTTTCGAGGGAAGACGCTTACATACGCCCTATGCTCGATACGGCATACAAAGTAAATCCGGGTCGCATAAAGATATTTGCTACCCCGTGGAGTCCACCAGCATGGATGCGCTCTAACAAGGGACTTTATGGTCAGGGCGGATACTTGCGTCCTGAGTGTTACAACGTATATGCTGATTACTTTGTCAAATATGTTAAGGAATGTGAAGCTAAAGGAATTCCTATATATGCGGTAACAATTCAGAATGAACCTCAGTATGAACCTGATGCATATCCTGGAATGCAAATGTCTATACAGGATGAAATAGGGTTTATTAAAGACTACATTGGTCCTAAATTTCAACAAAACGGTATAAGCACAAAAATTATCTGCTTTGACCACAATTTTGATGATAAGGGTACAGACTTTGCAGCGTCAGTGTTAGCATCTGGTGCATATAACTACTGTGCCGGTTCAGCATGGCATCCTTACTGTGCGGGTAATTCGTGTGTACATGAAAAAATGACTGAAGTACACAATAGATACCCGGATAAGGATGTATGGTTTACAGAAGCAGGTAGCGGTACGTGGATAGGTGATGATTCTGCCCAATTTGCAGACCAGATGTCTCACACTATCCGTTCACCCAGAAACTGGTCTAAGTCTGTAGTATTTTGGAATATAGCTCTTGACCAGAACGCAGCTCCAAAGCTTGCAGGAGTAGATACATCTAATTCAAACCGTGGTTTCTTGACAATCAGGTCAGATTCTACAGACAGTGTAACAAGAAATACATCATACTATTCAATGGGTCATACAAGCAAGTTTGTTGACCCAGGAGCATACAGAATAGAGTCGAATTCATTCCCAGACGATATTGAAGACGTAGCATACAAAAACCCTGATGGCTCTAAAGTAGTTGTATTGTCCAATAGAACACCCAATCAGAAGTCAGTTAAAATTCAATCGGGTTCAGAGTCATTTACATATACTGTACCTGAAAAAGCTGCGGTAACATTCAAATGGCGCTCCTAATAAATAAGAATTAGATCGGTATTGAGCCTATAGCCGTGTGAAAACCCACATTCTGAGTCGGAAAACTCTTTCAATGGTGTTGGCTTAATAACGCTACAAACTTGTGAAATCGGCGTTGCTGATTGCGGTATGAAAAATAATTTTGCGTTATTTCAAAATCCTTGTAGAGACGTTGTAATTGCTAGTCTTTACATCCAAATTCATACCTCGATTCAGCAACACCGCATTTAATACTTTGAAGTATTTGTTTGGAGTTCCTTTATGTCTTGTACACTCGGTAATTCATATATTGTCCAGTCGGGAGACACGCTTTTTATCATTGCTCAACAACAATTAGGTGATGGTGAACGCTGGCATGAGATTCTCAAACCAGATGGCATCCCATTTACAGACGGGGATGCTTCTAATTTACAGGTGGGTCAAGAAATATGCATTCCAGGGTCTACTCCTTTACCTCCTCCCTCCGGGAACCAAATAAATCTAGAAGCTAGATTTTACAGTATGGAGGAAACGAATTGCCATCTACCTGCCTCCGGCGTGCATGGGGTAACATTGCAAGCAGCACTTGCAGGTCAATTACAGTCACAATGCCAAGGTGAAAGCGTTGAACGTTTACAGTGTGCAGTAGACCCAAATGTGATTCCCGTATTAACAAATTTTACCTTGGTGCTTTGGGATGGTAGGCAAGTTCCTGCTGCTGCCTTAGATATCGGTACGGCAATTATCGGTCAAAAGATTGACATCTTTGTTGATAGCGTTGAAGAAGCAATCAATCTAGGTGTCCAGTCTGTAACAGCAATTTTGTAATTTAATTTTTTGGAGTTGATTTATGTCTTGTACAATCGGTAGTTCATATATTGTTAAGTCTGGAGACACGCTTTTTGTTATTGCCCAACAACAATTAGGTGATGGGAACCGTTGGTATGAACTCAAAAAACCAGATGGCACTCCCTTAACAGACGCGGATGCAACAAATTTACAAGTGGGACAAGAGATTTGTATTCCTAACGGGTCTGTCACTCCACCACCACCACCCCCTCCCCCAAAGGACAATGGTTTCGCAGGTATTGTATCGCAGCAAACCTTCGAGGCTCTATTTCCAAACCGAAATGGTTTTTATTCCTACGACGGTCTAGTGACCGCCACGCAGAAATACCCAAGCTTCTGCAATGAAGGATCGGACGAACAATGCAGACGTGAGGCAGCTGCCTTCCTAGCAAATGTTGCTCAAGAGACGGGTTTTTTACAATACATTGATGAACTGAACACAGCAGTATGGGGTAGCTATTGCGATCCCACAACCTATCCGTGTGTGCAGGGTAAAACCTATCACGGTCGCGGACCAATCCAGTTATCGTGGAACTACAACTATGCTACATGTGGGGCGGCTCTTGGGATTGATCTGCTCGATAACCCGGATTTGGTCTCAACAGATAGCGCTATTTCCTTCATGACCGCCCTGTGGTTCTGGATGACATCATGCCACAATGCTATCCGCAACTCCGGTTTCGGCATGACAATCTCTATCATCAATGGTGGCATCGAATGTGGACCGAATGCGTCCCCACAAGGTAGACAAGAAGCCCAAAATCGAATCAATTTTTATCAGGATTTTTGCCAGAGGTTGGGAGTTTCACCGGGCGAAAATCTTTCCTGCTAAGTCGAATGGCACGCTTGTTATTTGTTAATGAATTTACCTACAAGATTATCGACTTAGCAACTTGCACTGAGTTTCGACACAACGACAAGCTCAGTGCATCGCTTGGCGGTAATCGAGCGACTTGCACTGAGTTTCAACACAACGACAAGCTCAGTGCATCGCTTGGCGATAATCGAGCGACTTGCACTGAGTTTCGACACTTCGGCTACGCTCAGTGCATCGCTACGCGGTAATCGAGCGAAGTCGAGATTCAACTACCACCGATCTTTTTGCCGCACAGAATACCTTTCCCGTATTCTGGCGGCTGACGTATGTATTCTGTTTTGATAACCGCATGAACTTTCGGCAGTGCAAAAGATATCTGCGTTCACCACATTATTAATCACATAACTATGAAAATTAAAATTCCTTGGCTTGTTACAATTACTACATCAACTCTATTGTTCGGGATGCTTGGAGCAGCAATTTCTGTTCAGGCGCTTGCAGTTAATGTGAAAGTAACCCAAAAATTAGCACAGACAGTTGAACTTAATCTTGCACTGACCCAATTCGGACTACACAGATTGTCTTCTTTCCACAAGCGCCAGGTTCAGTACGCGTAGATGAACCACGGGGAGCTTCATAACGGGAGCAACGCGATTTTCTGAAGTCGGACAAAAACGAGTGACGATGCTCCACCCCACAGGAGACGATCGCTAAACCGAAAGTTCAGTATTTATAGTAAAATTAATACTAACTAACTGTCTAGTTGTCTCAGTAATACTGAGACAACTCTATTTTAGTGCGAGAGCGTAATTACATTCTTAAAGCTGACCGCAAGCGACTTTTAAACTATCACTTAGTCGCAGCACATCAGCTACCGCTTGGTAGTGGTGCAGTTGAAAGTTTAATCCATCAAGCTGTTAACTTACGTATGAAGGGAAACAGTAAGTTTTGGCTTGAAGATAACGCAGAGATTATGTTACATCTGCGATGTCAATCGATAGCTGGCAGTTGGGAGAATTTTTGTAACTCTATTTTTAATTCTTTCCTTAATTTCAACAGTGCTTGAACATTTTATACATTTTACTTAAATGTATGTTTTAGCGATCGCATCTTGCGAGGCAGAGCATCATCGCCCATTTTTTCTCCAACTTCAGAAAATCGCGTTGCTCCCTGTGACTATTACTTGGGATTAGACATTACCCTCTAGCTGTGAGACATACTAATTACTCAAAATGCCCCTTCGGGTGGGTACAGGTTTGGATACTAACCTGGGAACTTTTTGAGGGTTCCACTCTCGCGAGCGACTTTCGGGTCGCACTGAAGTCTCTCAATTATATCTTTCCGACTGTGGGCTATTTATCAAAAGGATTTTAAGCTTATCCCGATTTTCTGTTCTGATGATACTCATACCCCAGCTTTCTGTGTCACCTTCTCATGATGGTTGCCATAATCTTAAAAAAGCCGAATGCCCCATTTAAAACACCTGCTGTTTTCACTCCACCCATCATCGCTCCCATAATGCCGAGTGAAAGTGTATCGGCTCCAGTTAGGTATAGATTTTTAATTGGTGTTCTAGCCCCAATCCAGGATTGATCCAGACGTTCAGGAATACAGGGAATGCCGAAGATAGCACCGCGATCGCTAGCATCAAAGTGTTCCACCGTCAGTGGAGTCGAGAGTTCGGCATACTCAATCAAATCCTGAAAGCCAGGGTAGTGGCGCTCCACTAACTGAATCAGGGATTGGGTAATTTGGGCTTTGAGTTCAGTGTAATCCGCGCCTCGCCGTCGCCAGGATTGTTCCCGCCACTGCGAAAAGAAATCATAGTCAACGTGGGCAATAATTTCTGCCGTATGCCCCTGAGATAATGGATCTTTGAGCGATGGAAATGAGAGATAGCAGAAATTAGCGACAGGGATGGGTGGATCTTGGGCAATTGCATCGTGGTTATAGGTCGTGTAAATCCAATGGTTCTCACCCTGAAACCCCAGTTGCTGTGGACTCTGTTTTAACCCTAAATATACCGTTACCATACTGCTACTTTTTGGAAACGCTTGAATTTTCTGGCGCTCTGCCTGCGCGTAGTTGGGTGGAATCAGCTTCACATAAGTATTGAAGGCTCCGGCATCAGACACCACAATAGGTGCAAAGTACGTTTCCAGGTCTGCCTTGGGATGTGCTGTATCTTGGGCTTTCACTCCCACTACCACCCCGGATTCCAACAAGATTTCTGTGACTCGGCGTTGGGTGATGACGACACCACCCCCCTGTTCAATTACGGGAATAATGGCTTGCGCGATCGCCTTTGCCCCGCCCACAGGATACCAGCCGCCCTTAAAATAATGGGTCACAATCGCACCATGAATGCCAAAGCAACTTTGGGATGGCGGTAAGCCATAATCTCCCCACTGGGAAGCCAGTAATGCTTTGAGTTGGGTATCTTGAAAATGTCTGTTCAAATAATGCTGGGTCGTTTGTCTAGCAATGGCTCCGAAATGACGAACAAACCGCCTGAGTAGAGGATGCAGCAATACCGGAAATAGCTCCAACATTGAATGCGCTCCAAACCAAAATGCCGCTTTCTGGACATCCTTAAAGTACCGCCGAATGGCTGTCTGCTCGTGAGGAAAGCGCTGAATTAGATCAGACTCAAAGCGATTAGGGTCAGAATAAACCTCAAAGGTGAAGTTCGGGTAGACAAATTTTTCAAACGGATCGGGCATCTTGTGCCAATTCAAATTGCCATTGGTGAGATAGTCAAACACAGCTTTGCCAGTGCCTCCATCTCCCATATTTCCAACATAGTGCAGCCCCACATCCCAATGAAATTTTCCCTTGCGCTCAAAGGTATGGGTGAATCCCCCAGGGATGAAATGCTGTTCTAACACTAAAACGCTTTTGTGATAAAGCTTAGATAGGAGCGCGGCAACCGTCAACCCACCAATTCCAGAGCCAATCACAATTGCATCAAACCGTTGCTGTCGAGTTGTTGTTACCATAGTTACTCTAATACAAGAATTTAGATGTTGTCGCTGTCAACTTCAAGTAAGTTACATTTTGTCAAAACAAATTAGATGCGTTTGCCCTGAAGAGCTATAAAATCCTCCCTCTACCGTGTAATACATGGTAAAGCATTCGTACTTTTTCAGTTCTTTCGCCGTGTAATACTTGGTAAAAGGTTGTTTTTTACCATTTCTTCCAAGTAGTCTGCTCGGGTACACCCGAAGCACTCCGCCGCTATGCCTAGAGCCTTCCACGTTTCATCGGTCAATCTCAAAGAGCGTACTTGACGATAATCATCGTTTTTAAGCGCAAACTTCCCTTGAATATCCCGTTTTAGCATAAACTTTTCCATGTAATACACTGTTAGTTTATCTCTAGCCGTGTATTATATGGAAGATGTATTCTACTTTGACGCTGATTTTTGAAGCATAAAATGGTTCTTGTCAGATTTTGGTGATGATGAAAGGTTACGCACTTTAAGGCAGAAGGCAGGAGGCTCAGTTGGCAGAAGGTTTTAAAACGTTTTCTTATCCGAGCATGGGACTTGTGACTTCATTCTTGCGATCGCTGGATGCAAAACATGGCTAAAATACCCAAATTGTGTTTAGTACTTATGGACGATGCGTAAGTCCTATAAGAGATTCCGTTCTCAAACATATCTCATAGTTGGAAGAGGGGTTTTCCGAAAAGTTATGACGGGAGGATGAAGGTACAGACAGGCGAAAACGAAATATGAATAAAACCATTATGGAGGTAACAAAGATGATCCACCGATAAAGTCCACAAATCATGGTTCTTGTTGCCACGTTTATGAAAAAACAAGTTTAGTAATTGCAATCATTAATTTCGATAAAACTAATCAATCCAATAATTTGATATTTTTAATTTCTCTATTATCTTTCAAAGCCGTAATTTTAACTTTAACCATTTGTCCTTCCTGTAGATACTTAGCTTTTTTGTGTTCATCTGTAGTTCGCCTAATATCAGCTAACATTTTATAAGTAACTTTAATCCCTATGATTTTGATAACCTCGGCATCTAAAATTTGACCAATTTGAAATTCTTGAGATGGTTTAGATTTAGTAATTTCATTTTGGCGGTATGACTTTAAATTATCTAATTTTGGGGCTTGATGTCTTCGATTGTCTGACATATCCATTACTTGAAATGGAGTTGGTAGTATTAGACGGCATTTATACTCATTAACTGTTTTATCATCTTCCTTAACAGACTGACAGATGTAGTCATTTGTTGTTATCTCTCGTTCTATTTCCATGTATCGTGTTCTACTTACAGGTGGAAAAATATCCCATCTCAGCATAGTTAGTAACATTTTGATACGCGGTACATCCTTTAGCTTCAATTTTTCATAATCTTGGAGAAAGTCAGCTTCACTAATGCGCGTAGTTACATATTCCTCAAACTTATGAATACATTCTTTATGCTCATCAGAATTAGCAGGGCGATCGCCACTTAACCAGTTATTATCATCAAATAGCTGTGTGTATCGCTGCTGAGGTTCATTACGATATCGTTCATTAAGGGAAAGTTCATATTTTTCAATCATTACTGCACCCATACCTAATGGCTTTCCTATACCAAGGGAAAGCCGATATTTTTCTTTGCTATCAAGACCAAGTAATTTGACTTTCTCTACATCTTCGACTGATAGGGTTAATACCCATAAAAGCGCACCCAGTTCTACATCACTGAGATTCTCAAAATAAATGGTGAACTCAAAAGAAACTCCTGATTGAATTGGCTTAATTTCCGTGTACTGGGATTGTTTATCTTTAATTTCAGCTTCAGTTGCTTTGGCTTTAATTCTGTCTATGCCTACATTTCCCTTATGCCAATATAGTTTATGTCCTCGAATTACTGTGTCTTGATTTGGTTGACTAGCATAGTGCTTCAGGCTTTTCTTTTCGTGGCTTTTTTGGACTAAGTAGTGCTGAAATGTTGTTGGTTTAGAAGTAGCCAGAATTTGTGGTGTAATGGTGTCATCAGTCAGCCAGATACCATCTTCATCAGTTTTATATTGAGCATCACTGAAAAATATACGTCCAGCACGAGATTTTTCTCGTTTTCCTTTTTTATTTTTATCAGAACCTTGTTCTTTGTTATCGTTTTTACGCCTAACAAAGCCAAAAATGGCATCAGCTAAGTCAATTTTGTCAGATTCACCTACTTCTTCAGGAATAAAATCAACTGCTGATGCGGCTTTTCCATCATTTTTAGGAGAATAAGGAATACGAAAGTTAGGACTTTGACCAAATAAAGTTACTGTTGACTGTCGATTTTGTGGCTTACAGTAAAAAACAGGTCTAGGTTCTTCATTATCTAGATATTTTAAAAAACCCATACTTTCATCGAAAGTATTTTTAGGATTCTGCTTAAAAGGCTTTCCTTGTTGAAAGTCTGTTAGTGCGTTACGGTAATCTCTGATTGCCTCTTCACTAATTGGAATTGAAACAGCTGAATTATCAGATTGCAAAACTATATAGTGGGATTTACGTCCTTCCTTGCGGCGAAGTAGCCGTTTGCGTTCCGCTTCCGTTGTTTTGCTGTTATCTAGCATGTTACCGCTAGTAACAAGCCAACCTTTGTGTTCATAATCACAATTTTCACTAATCTTTAGAGATTCTCCTAATCCCTCATAGCTAATTTTGAGATACTGAGGTAAGTAATTAGCTTTTTCCATAGTGATTAGGGAAGGAAGATAAACTTTTATATCTTCTTCTTTCACTCGAATAAATGATTTACCCAAGTGGTTTTTCATAGCTGGGCGAATGAACCATTTACCATCTCTTTTTTCTAGATACCCTGCGCTGACATTTCCAGCTAACTTACCAACAGCATTTGTATATCTTTCTGCTAGGGGGTCGTCACTATCAGCAGCAACCGCACGGAAGAAAAATTTTGAAGCATCTGAGACTCTTTCAATCTTGCCAAAGCTAACAATTTCAACTAGAGTTCTCACCATTCCACGCAAACTGCTACCAGGCAAAACGGGATACTGTTTTGAAGGATACTGAAAGAATTCAGCCTTTTTTTTGCGTTGTTCTGGTGTTAATTCTTCGTTCTGTTTATCTCCAAAATCTGCAAAATCAGCAGGTGTTAAACCACAACGAATATATAAAGGTGATTCAGTTTTTAAGGTACATATAATTTTGCCAGTGTGACGGTCAGAATAGTAGCGGTTGTTATCGCGTAATTTCCCATTACATTCAAGTTTTGCTTCAACTACTTTTTCTGGTATCTCTACAAAGTTATAAGGAGCAACTGCTTTACGGTCATCAGGCACTTTTTTTAGATGTTTAGGATTCATAAATTTTTTCTTTTGTGAGAGATACAAGACGACTGAGAAAAATCTGAGCTACTCCATCTTGGTCATAAGAAAAATAGTGATGTACTTCTAGTCGAAGTGGACGATACTGTTTCTGTTTATCCTGGCTAAAAGTAATCCCTGTGATGGGAGCAGCATATTTAAGCCCCTGAGAACCATCTGAAAGTAAGGTAAAGTTACCGTTTGCTTTTCCTTGAGTACCCCAGAGAATTTGTGATTCTAGTATTAAACCTATTTTTTCTTGTTTAAGTAATTCTGATACTTGGCTTTGTAAAATTAGCCGCGATCGCCATTTTCCATTACTATTCCATAGTAAAACTTCACCAGCTTCTCCAAATATCCGGCATTGTTGTAATGTTGACAGACGTAATGTAGGAAAATCATACTCAGGAAAAGCTTGCTTAGAAGTTTCTAAAATGCCGCTTTCTACTTCAAAATGTCCCCAGATAACTCCATCCTCTGCATGAGCTAACACGTACCGTAACTAATAATCTGTAGTAATTGCTTGTTGCTTTAACCAATCCTCCAGTAATAGTTCAATTGTTTCTGTTGAAACTTCCTGACACAAATCTTGATTCATGGTGCTTGCTCCAAAAACTTTTTAACAAACTCTTCCATTTCATCTTTATCCTGGTTGCTGATTAGTAATTTCCGATTCTCCTCAGAGATTACCCACTTGTGTTGTTGCCAAGCTAGAGTTGCTTCAACTCCCTGCAAACGTCCTCTCCCAATACTGCTAGTACCACCTATTGGTAAATCACCTGTCCATAAATCTTTAAGTAGTAGCAGAAGTAACCCAATTTCATATTCCTTTGGTTGACGTAGTTCCAGTTCTAGTTTTATGTGCGCTGTGTTACTACTTGTATTGCTACTTTTTTTTAATTTACCTTTAACTTTATTAATTTTTTGACTATCCTCTTTTTTAGAAATACCAAAAACTGGCTGTTCCTGAAACAATGCTCCGCTATATGCTCCGCCTGTAAAACGGTCAATAGCAATTCGGCTTTGTACAATGTCAACTGTATTTTCTATCAAGCTTTCATGAATAACTAAACGACTAGCCTTTGCTTGTTTACTTTCTTCTTTAACAAAGCCAAATAGGTCATACACAATTTGTAAATTCTTATCTAA
This sequence comes from Nostoc sp. DedQUE02, assembly GCF_034531035.1. Taxonomy (NCBI): domain Bacteria; kingdom Bacillati; phylum Cyanobacteriota; class Cyanophyceae; order Nostocales; family Nostocaceae; genus Nostoc; species Nostoc sp. DedQUE02. The sequence goes on from NZ_JAVRBY020000043.1 coordinate 15,468, forward strand.
AGTATTCACTATTCTCTCGGCTCTATGCCATAGCACTCCTGCTAAACTTGTACCAGAAACAACTGGCTCAGGTTTGTCTTTTCTATAGGAGTGCAAATGTACCACATCGGGAGAACATTTGTTTTGAATTAAATCTTGGCCAGAGCGAATGAGTAAGGGGCTGGCTAGTTGAAATTTGGCAGTGATGAAGAGGCGATCGCGCTTATCTGGCTTATCTATCTTTAGCTTCTGGAGGTGTGTATCACTCAATAGTTTGTCGCTTGGTAATTTAGTAGCATAAGGTTTACCCCAAGGTCTTTCAAATGTTAACCAAGCAATGCGATCGCTATGTTTAGTTAAATCAAATTCCCAAAATTGCCACTCATCTACATGACAGCGACCAAAACCCCGTCGCTTTTTCATTCCAATAGCAATCTCACCATTCTTTAACCCTTCTAAAGCTAAAGCAAGTGCTTGTTTTAATTCATTCTCATCTTTATCTTGATCTTTTTCAATTAACAACTCAAAGTTCAAAGGAAACTTAGTCCCTGCAGGCAAGAGTTCCAAGTCGTATTTTGCCTTGTCAGACGCAGTACCAGTTGCACCATCTATTTTGACTCCATCTCGTATTTCAACATTGTGAATAGTGCTACTTATTGCATCATGAATAATTAAAGGACTTTGAGTATTTTTTTCTCTTAACGCAATTTTTTCGGCTTCATTTTTATTCCTTTCATCCTTGTAAGCAAATAAATCACCAAACAATTTTGCAGCTATATTATCACGGCTTTCACTTTTCGTGTAATCACGCTGATATTCATGTAAATAATTGCGTAAAGCACCAGCAATTGATGAACCTGTTAATAAAGGGTTATGACTAATACTGTCAAGTAACAGCATCATATCTGTAGCACCTTCAGCATCACCATTTCCCAAACAAGTTGGCGTATCCAGAACCAAAACACCGCGTACAATAATGCGCTTAATAATATGTCGTCCTTCGCGTGTTCTATTCATCTTGTTTATCCTTTGTCGCTTGTTTGGCAACCGCAATAATTAGCCGTAGCGTGTATTCTAGCTTCAGTTTTTCAACTAAGTCTGGTGGAACTGACTCACCAGCAATAGAAAATTTTAAATTATCTGAATCTAACCATGTATTTGAGTCTTTTAACCAGTCACAAATCTGACCTTTGAAAGATTTACGATAAACTTTTGTGTCTTCAAATTGACTATTGGCATTTTTGGTTAGATTTTTCAAAAAATCAATAACTATTTTTTTTCTTTCTTCTAATTCTTCAACACCTGATTTTTTAATTTCTTGTCTCAGAGCTTGTGTTGCTACAATCATTAACCGGGAAAGTTGGCTATTGCTGAGTTTGTTGGGTTTGAGTTTATAATTATCAACCTTATCTAAAAGTTGCCTATCTAGCTTTTGTTCCAATAATCTCTTCGCCATCTTTTGCGCTAGTTGACTGTCTTCTGAATTTGGGACTAGCTGTGGTTGCTCCCTGTTAGTTTCTCTTTTTGGTAAACAAGCATTAAATATTGCTTCTTCCTCTAGCCAATTGATAGCAATTCTTCCAAAACCATCAACCCGCCTTTCACCAATACCTTGATTTTCTACTAAACGAATTTTTTCTGAATCTAGTTCTCCATCTTCTTTATTACACTTAAATACAAAAACACTACCTGCTGCTAAAGCTGGTACTTGCGGTAAAGGTAATCCCCATTTACGGTTAAATCCCCCAACAATAAGACTATTGGTATAACTAGATTGTGGTTCTAACTTTATATCTAGTAATTCTTCTAATATCTGAGTTAATGACTCAACTTTTTGATTAATTTCATCTCCTGTTGAGTTTGGTGGCGTAGCAACATAATGACCCCATTTATCCCGTAAAATTAGATCACTAAGAAGAGTAATACGGATTAGTTCTCTGTCGTTACGGTCTTCAGGCTCAATTCCCACTTCGTCCCAATAATCATACTCTTTATCCTCTTCTATAGGAATAATCTGAGTATGTCCATATCCCGCACTTTGAGAACCGCCTAACCACATTTCTTGTGGTTCTAGTAACGGCTTAATTTTTTCTATATCGTCAGGATCGTCACAAAGAATTACAGCCTGGAAATATTGTTCGGCATCTAAAGCCTCATAGCGAAATATTGCACCATTATCTTCATCACCTCTGCCTTTTTTGCGATTTCGCATATTATGAATGTTGATGCGTCGTTTTTCTTTGTAAAGCACTATATCTTTATCATCTACAGTGCAAAAACTCTCATCTAGTGACTTGTATGAAATATCTTCTTCCGGTGTTTCGTAACTGAAATCATAAACAGTTATCTCGTCTAAATTTGAAATGTCATCACCCTTTTTCTTTAACCAAGAGCGCGGTACAGGTAGAGTGCGCTTTTGTTTTTGTTTATCGTACAAATAAGCATTTAAATATCGGGTATTACCATTAAAAAATAAACGTTTTATATCTGGATATTTTGATTCATCTAAAATATCATCTGTACTTTTTAAATTGTGACGTTGGAGATAGCGACCAATCAACACTCCGCGAATCATGCTACCTGGAATATACGGAAAAGATACATCACTGTTCGGGTCTCCCTGAAGCGAAGTTGCTAACAATGGTTGTGTAGTGTGCAGTAAAAAAGTAATTGCTTTCATCCCCTGGTTTCCTGCTCAAAATAACGAAAATGTTCTCGGGTAATTTCTTCCCCAATTGAGTTATGTAACATACAACGAACATGACCCCGACCCCGGTTACGTCCGCTACCAACCCTTTGCAGTGCTAATGTGCTGACTGCTAAGAGTGCTAACATATCTGGTGTTGGTTTTTTTTCAAATAACAATGGTGCGGTGAAGCATAAATCTCGCAAGATAACCCGACTAGAGCGTAAGCTATGTTCTACGGGTGCGCCATCTTCAGGGTCAATAGCAGTTTGACGGCGAATAGTGGTAAGAGAAGCAAGAATGTCTACTTCTGTGAGTCTTCTTCTGTCTGGATGTATGCGTTCTCTTTCCTGTTCTTGGTCAAGTTGAAGTTTTACAGCCTTTCGCAAGTCTTGGGGTAAACAAGCATCGCCAACGTGCATCTTGGAGATAGTTTCCAGGGTGCTACCAGGTATGCCAAATAAATGTTCAGTGGCTTGTTCCCAACGGTAAGGCGGTGGTTCAGAAAGCACAGCAATCAAATTGTCGCATTCTTCACTCAACAAGCCTTTTAAAGTACGTCCACGTAAGTAGGGAAATCCGTTAGCATCATGCTCTACTTCTTGGTCGATTAAACCTGCTACTCCATCACCACGCCCAAAAGTTGTATCACTCAAAAGTAGCATTTTCAGGTAATAAATCTCCATTCGTTTTCTCCTTTAAAGGAATGTGAAATTCCATTGCTTCAATGGCATCAAAATAACCACAAACTCTCGTATTTGTTCTGGGGTCTTCAGTCCAACCAGATTGATACAAGTTGTCATATTTTGACTTGCTAAATCGGGGTAAATAGTTCTCATTCAAACCGTAAACCTGTAAAAACTGCTTTGTTTTCTCTGAACCTTGCCGTAACTGTTCTCGCAAAGCTATCACTTTATTACGGCGACCTATCCAGTCAGGGTGCGTGTTGAATTGATTCACTACCTCAGAAAAATCATCCCAGTTGCGCCAATCATTATCAGATTGCAAGTACAAAGGTCGTATGGTGAGATTTCCTTCGGTAACTTGATATTCTCGTTGACGGATATCGCTGATTGAACCTAACAAACCGCTAGGAGCAATGTGCCAATCAAGTGCAGAAAAATCTGATATTCCCAGTCGTTCTTTTTCAGAACGCACAAAGTTTTTAGCATTTCTGCACAGCGATTCACTTAATTGATATGCTCTAGCAAATGGATAATGCGTTTTGACAATAGCTATTCCTGCACAGGCTGTTAAATCTTTTTTATCTGCTACTTTTTGAGCTTCAAATTCCTTCAGGTAAAGTGCTGCTAACGATAATCCTAAGCGTCCATCACATACAAATGTAACGTCATCACCGCCGTAAACTATTGGACGAAAAGGCAGATATTTTTTCTCATCTCTTTCTGTAATTGCAAACTGCTCTTGTAATTTTCCATCTGCTAATTGGATAACTCTCTCAGCAACTTTTTTTAAGGCATTAACACCTGCCTGATTCACAGTTTTAGATAGTTCACGCATGGCAGTAATATACTCACGGTCTGTTTTACATTTCCTACCATGTTCTTTAAAGCGATCGCCCATCCCGTTACCATCAGCGTGAACTATAGCCATGTAACTACTTTTACCCTCTGTGCGACCTAAATCATCAACATCATAAGGGACTATATAATTGCCTAGCGGTAAATTTTTAAATATAGTATCTTTTAGTTCTTGATTGGCTGGAGCTTTATTTTTAGGGTCAACGGCTCGGAGCTTTTCAACGATTTCTCTGGAGACTGGATAGCTAGTGGTTACACTGTAGCGATCGCTAGTATCTACAGCAGATAATCCAGTAGAAAGACAGTTAGCTGTAACTCCCAGACCTAGCAGAGGGACTCAGGTGGTTTATTAAGCTTTTTCTTAAACACCTTTGTCGCAGGCTTTAGCAAATTATCACACCACCAGCGCCATGCTATGACTATACTTTTGTCAGTATTATTTTTACAGGTATGTAGTTTTGCAAATTCTATTGCTAATTCAGGTAGTATTGGAACAGTAATTGGCTCTGTTTCCCAGCGTAAATCATGCAAATCAAAGATTTCTTTTAAGGAAAGTTTTATATCTACTGCTTCAGCTTTAGGAGAATCATTCTCCCTATCGATGAACATTTGTAAACTTCGAGCATCCAGATAACTAAATTGAGGATTCTCAACTCCTGAAGCCTCGAATAAGGCACGATAACCGTGAACGGACATTGCCTTTGTTCCACCTGTATAATTTAAACCAAAAGTATGCTTTGGATACTTTTTTAAAATATTTTTTACTTCGGTTTGGATTTTGTCTTTAATAACACAGGAGTTAGCCTCATGTCTGCCCAATGAAATTGGTTTGACATTTACACCCTTTAAATTTCTTTCCAAACAAGCAGCTTTACTAGTTGTATCTGTGCTGTGTACCAAGTAAACAGTACCATCCTCTTTCAGCAGTATTTGGGCTGCAACATAGTTGGGTAAAGGATTCTCACCAATCAGCAAAAACAGGTGATCTACTTTGTAAGGTTCAAACTCAGATGTATTCATGTGGTAGATGTATGTGACTTTTAAGATTGGCACACCCAGTATTACACAGTATCGGAAGTACCCCTTTCCAATACCTGCTACTTTAGTAAAACACTTGAGATACTTTTATTGATTATGAGTATAAACTTCACTAACCTTCCGCACCCCGATCTTTTACAGCAGCTAGCCAATGGCTCTATAGACCAAAATCATAATCTCTCCCGCGCTATACGGCTATGGGCAGTATTCCTCAAAGGTTTTGTGCGTATTACGATAAAGTTTTCTGTCTCGCAATTGCATCAATGCTTTCCCCGCAAGGTAAAACGCTTTTTCTACTTGCCGTTTCAAATGCAAGCGATCGCTTCTGTAGAGTCACTGAAAATAGCGCGGAAGTTAATGACAAACTGGTAGCCAGCATTAGCCATGACGACAACCATTTAACGCAACCCTGGGTAGTAATGGTAAACGACAAAGAAGTATTTCGTGCCAACACTCCAATGCGTTGCGATCGCTTCATCTGCACTCACTACAAAAATGGTTCATTACCTGTGCAGGATAAAGAAGCAACACCCCCCACGACCGAAAACCAAATCATGGCGCATATCTTCAGCGAGTGCCAGAATTATGGGTTTGAAATTCTCAATGATGGCATTTACAACAACAACGGCGTGAAACTAGGGCAAGTCGGATGCACTGATGGTAACTGGTGGGTGAAGAGGCGTTATTCAGTCCAGCAGCAGTATTCTAACTCCGTGTTTGATGCTGTGCGCTCATTGTCGATGGTGGATACATCGCTGGCTGAACCAGTTCACAAATACTTGCAATCCCTACCATTGGAACAACTGACTACTGAGGAATTACAGCAGCTTTTCAACCATGAAGTGCGATCACAACTTCAAGAATTAGTCACAGTGTAAAGCCTAAAAGACCCTCTCAAGGCTGGCAGCTCCCCATGTTCCGGCTGACCTGCTTTTCAAACGCAATGCACTTCGGGAATCTCACTGGAATCCTTTGGTGAAAGCAAGTGATAACGCGATGGCACTACCATTTTGGTTGAATGACAACCCTGTAATCACCACATCACAAATCAAGGGCGATTTGCAAGATATACAAGCTCGTTGCGGTTCAGTCAGTTTGGTAATTGTGGACTATGTGCAGTTGATTGAACCAATGCGCCGTGAACGAGGGGAAAACCGCGTACAAGAAATCGACTCCATCTTGAAACAACTCAGGGCGATCGCTAAACAGTTCAATTGCGCTGTCTTGGGTTTAGCCCAATTAAAAAGAGAAGTTGATTCACGTTCCGAAAAGCGTCCGACAAAAGCTGATTTTCGAGAATCGGGAGGATTTGAACAAGAAGCTGCTGTTATGTTGGGTTTGTATCGTGAAGATTACTACGATAAACAATCCACCCAAAAAGGCATTTTTGAAGTTTCAGTTTTGAAAAGTCGGTTTAGTAGTGAGACGACTGTTAATCTCTTGTTTGATGAACGATTTGGACAGTTTAAGAATTTAGTTACAGGCTCATTCACCAGCAAAGAACTGAATAATTCTCGTTGATAATCAATATCTGTAACTGTCCGGTAGACCCTGTAAGGATTGATTTACATTCCCAAAGGAGTTGGGACAATCTTCAAATACTTGTTAAGGGCAAGTATGTAGCTATCAACAAAGTTCCTGTTTGCAACAGCGAACGTATAGCGTTTAGTAATTGTATCGCTCGTCTTATATCTATACCGACAATCAAACGATCTGTGCAATGATTGCGATCGCCTATGCCAGTTGCGTAAGTTTTGTGTGGGTTATTATTGCCCACTTCAAAAAAAAGATTATGCAGCATCACCAGCAGCCGTAGTAGCAGTATTAATGCCAACCCAGTTATAGCCCTTGTTGATGAACTTACCTGCTATATCATCAGGCTGGATACGATTATTTGAATCCTCCTGGCAAGTGTCAAAGTTACAAGCAATGGCGCTGTAGTCTATTGTGGTAGTGCCATAGGTAGAGTTGTTGTAAATGCCACCACCATCACCAGACTCGTAACTACCAGAACTGAGTTCAATTCCGAAAGCTTTATTGTGCTTGATAATGCTGTTGCCCACTGTTAGAGTACCATCATTGTAGATACCACCACCAAAGTGTGCCTGATTGTTACTAATGGTGCTATCACTCACGGTAACAATGCCTAATTGATCGCCTCTAACAGTGTTACTACTATAACTACTAGTATAAAAACTGCCGCCATCATTAGCATTATTGTAAATGCCACCTCCAGCTTTCCCTGCTGTATTGCCACTTATACTGCTATAACTAACGGTAACTAAGCCGAATTGATTGTTGCTGTCACTGCCGTTCCCGTTCCCGTTAGAGCTAGAGTTATAGATTCCGCCGCCGTACAGACTGGCATAGTTACTGCTAATAGTGCTGTCACTCAATGAGAGAGTGCCATTATTATAGATGCCGCCTCCAGTAGTTGCATAATTGTAACTAATAGTGCTGTTGTTTATGCTCAGGTTGCCATAAATAGTGCCTGCTATTGTTCCATTTGGTGTTGGAAAATTAAAGCCAATATTGTATATCCCAGCACCTACGGTTGCCTTATTACCACTAATAGTACTATAGTTAATAGTAGTAAGAGTTACATGTCCATAACTTCCATAAATGTCGATGCCACCGCCAGGTCCGCCTCCTATCGCTGCGTTATCAGTAATATTGCTATAGTTTACTGTAAGGCTGCCTGTGTTCTCAATGCCGCCACCACTATATCCTGAGTTGTTGTTGCTAATATTACTCCCATTTATTGTGAGGGTGCCAGAATTATAGATGCCACCACCTGATCTACTAAAATTGTCGCGGAATGAATCACCTATTGCCGAGTTGTTAGTTATGCGACTGTAGTTCAGCGTGAGGGTGCCTGAGTTGTAAATGCCGCCACCATTACCTGTACTATTCGCATTATCATAGCTGTAATTATCAGAAATAGTGCTATAGTTCACTGCAAGGGTGCCTGAGTTGTAGATGCCACCGCCATCGCCTCCATTTACTGCGTTACCAGTGATGATGCTATTGCTCAGTGAAAGTACGCCTTCATTGGAGATAGCACCGCCTCCTATTACGCCTATATTGTAGTCATTGAAAGTATTAAAGCTATTAGTAATAGTCAGCCCGTTGATTGTAGCTGTTGCGCCACTGGTAATATCAAAAACACGAGATGCACTATTATCAGTAATAGTTAGTAAGTTTGGATTTGTACCTTGAATGGCAATATCATCTGTGATACTCAGACCACCACCAATTAAACTGATGGTATGAGCCAGTCCATCATCAAATAGTCCCCCAAAATTGATGATGTCTTTTCCTGACAGGGCATTAGCATCTAGAATTTCTTGCCGTAGTGAACCAGCACCACTGTTATTAGTATTAGTAACGGTAAATGTAGCCATTAGTACTACTCCGATTTTTATTCAGGTGTATAAAAATTGCGTTGATCAATGTCATGATACTACTACGACTAAAGAATATTTCTTCTACCTCTGGCGGAATATTCAGGTATCAGTTTTGTCAAAGAGATGGATTATTAACTACGAAGGCAGATTGCGAACAAAAAACTACTGGTGAAGTTTCCGCAATGGGGCTTTGTGACAGTTGATGGAGTGCTGGTTGATTGGAATGGCTAAGTTAGCGCTAATAAATCGTAGCCATACCGCCATTTCATATCTACTAGGAGACTTCATCACTAAATAATACTGTACTGATGAGAATCGCCTCGATAAAATTTTTCCTAAAAGTAAAAGTGTATTGGTCTGAAGGGATTCTTTAGAGAATTAAGCTGCTGGCTAATGATTATAATGAGCGTAAGTATAATTATTGAACTACAAACAGACTTCATGGTTCAACTTTACCTTTAATGAAATTCAAAATGCAAAATTAAAAATTAAAAAAATTTTGGAATTGATTAATTCTAGGTACAGAGCAAGCACTAATCTCTAAAATATTTGAATTTTGAATTATCCGTACCCTTTTGTGGAAGCAATCTACGCGTAGCGTCACGTTCCATATTTATCTCCTAGCAAAATGTTGAACTTCCTGATGTCCGGCAAAGGTTAGGCGTAGGGTTTGCATAGTGCCATTAGTAGATTCTGCGATCGCGCATTCCCCAAATTTTTCTTGTAACTCGGCAACTTTACCCGGATTTCTCACAAGTGCAGAAAAATCATTAGCTGTTAGTCGATCAAACGGCTTACCCAGCAGTTCCTCACGAGATGGTTGCGTTAGTTCTACCATCGACAACACCCACACCGCATCGAACGCAGAATCACACGGAATTTTCTGCTGATACACTGAAGTTGCCCGAATAACCCACCATCTGTTGTTAGTACAGCCTACTTCGCCAAGCTTTTGATCGTGGTCGTAGATACCATCGTTTAGGATTTCAAACCCGTACTTTTCGCATTCATCAGCAATCTGTACCATGATTTCGTTCCCCGTTGTAGCGACTGGGGTTTCTTCTTCTTGTATGGGCAGTGTTCCGCGCTGGTAATGCCATGTGATATAGCTGTGGCATCTTTTAAAAGTGTTCGCGCGGTGAATTGATCGCCAGAAGTCCAAAGGCGATAAAAAATACGTGCCAATTTATGGGCAGCAGTGATGGCCTTGGGAGCGCCCATGCGTGATTGCATATGACCGTAATAAGCGCCTAAAGCCGAGTGACTACGGCAAGAGTTCGATCTGCCATCCGAAAAGCTTTGGCAGCGCGACTAATAACAAAGCTTTTGACTTCACCACTTGCTAGTAAATTGCTATGATATGATACGTATCTTACAAGAGTAGATAATTTATTTCTTGGAAATCCCTTAAGCATAAACTGGGTATTCAAGTAGTTTATTTATTTGTGATTTCTTGTCTTTTTCTAAATGATTGTTATCAAAGTTAAATAGAAAGATTTATCTATGTCCACAGTACTTGCCTATCTTGAAGATACCTATAAATTTAGTGATAAAGCTCACTTTGAGTATATTGCCAATGATGAGCGTGGTTATTATTGCGTACTCGATAGCACTATATTTTATCCGCAAGGTGGTGGTCAACCTTCGGATGTAGGTACTATTGAAGCTGAAAGAGTTCAGATTCCCATCACTTTTGTAAGCTTTGTAGATGGAGAAGTTCGTCATTATGGAAACTTTTCATCGGTATCCTTGGAAAAAGGCGAAGAGGTAACTTTAAATGTTGATGAAGCTCGTCGTATACAAAATGCTAAGGCTCATACGGCTGGACATCTTATGTACACTATAGTTGAATCTTTTGATAAAAATCTAATTGCAATTAAAGGATATCATTTTCCCGATGGTTCCTATGTAGAGTTTCAAGGCAGCCCTTCATTTGAAAATATGGAAACATTTATTGCTGAAGTTAACACAAAAATTAGTGAAGCTTTAAATAAAACTACTAGTGTAGAAGCTTCACTAATTACATCAGAACAATTAGCAGCCCGTTGGTCTAATATTCCTAGTAATTTACCGCCAGAAAAATCTTTGAGAGTTGTAACAATTGGCAATCTTCATCCCACACCATGTGGAGGAACTCATTTAAAATCACTTAATGAATTAAAAAGTGTAGTAGTTACTAAAGCCAAACGTCAAAAAGGAAATCTCAAGATTAGTTATAAGTTTGAGTAAATTTATGCTTTTTATTAAGTTAAAATATTACTTTGTTTATTAATAGTAGTTGCGTATTTGTATTAATTTATAAAATTTTAACCGCAATATTACTAATTTAACTTATGTGATGTAGCTGAGGCTGGAAAGCTACATTACATAAATTAAGACCAAAAAACTAAATCTCCTCCTGGCATTTTTCCAATAAAAGAGCTAATTGTTATGCGCTCTCCAATGCCTGGTAAGACTTCATGAAAATTACGGGTGTTAAAAATAACCAAATCGCCTGTGATTGGAATATTATACTTTACTTCTGAGTTAGCTACTAAGGAACAATCGTAGCCATACGAACCAGGAATTTTATATTTTTCATCTTCAGGCTGCCACTGACGGTTGTAGACTTTGCAAATACCACCTTGGCTAGGTGCTTTGATATATACATTCCAGACTAGCTGTGAGGTAATATTTCCTATTTTCCAATCTGGAGCATCTAACCCAGCAAAGTCTAGATGTAGCAAGGCGATATTAATCTGACGTATCAATCCGGCAAAATAATACCCATAAATTTCATTTTCGTAAGCAGTTTCTACTTTACTTGATACATTCTGACGCAAAATTGTTGCTAGACGTTTTAGTGGATTAAAAGCTAAAGAAGTAACTTTATTATAAGTTTCACTAGCTTTTTTAACTGCATCGAAATATCCAGATTTATCTCTATTTCTATATTCAAATTGGGTAACTCCAATTCTACCAATTGGCGGTTCTACATTTTTATAAAAATCAAACCCAACTTTTTCAATCGCTAAAGCTAATTTGTGGCATTCTTCAACTGAAGCAAATTTAGAAATACGAATTGATGGAATGTCATTTCTCAGTAACGCTTGAAAATTTTCTGAGTTCATTTCACAGTCATTTAAGGTTTGCCATTGGGTTGTTTTTAGCATATAAGTTCTCCTTCCTTCATATCTCATTAATTTGCAATAGGGATAAGAATTGCTAGGAATCTTTAATGGAAGTTATTAATTCTGGTAAATAACTTTTTTATGTGTCAAACAAATTGACGTTAATAGCAGTTCAGAATAAGAGGTGAGCGTAGTCTCTTCAACCTCACGATTATTATTTTTTGGAATAAATTGAATATTGAACTGTTTGGTAAAAAGTGATTGATATTTAAAAATTATGAGTAATAGCTATTCAACTCTCACCCATTTCAATACTTTGGGATCTTTGTCATATCGGTAGCTAAGTCCGTCTCTAATGGTGATAAGCTCCCCTTTACTGCCCTTACTTCTAATAGTTTTAATGGAATAGTATGTTAATTCGCTCATTTCTTTATGAGAAAGTCCTTCAGTTGTAGCTTTTTGAGTCAAGATAGCTAATTGGTCTTGAGATTCATGATTAGAGGAAATTTGAGTATTTTCTGGAGAATTAGGGGCTATCTTTTGTGGATTTCGGTAATCTTGGATAGTAACAAGTCGCCAGCTAGAGTCTTGTGAAAGTTCCAAAACCCATTGATGATAATCAAATAAACTTTCTCGATGTCCCACACTAATAAATGTTGTTTTCGTCTCTTTTAACTGTTGATATAAACTTCCTTCGTTTTTCAAATCCAAGGCACTTGTTGCTTCATCTAATATGGTGAATCTTGGATGAGTTATTAACAGGCGTGCAAAAGCTAGGCGTTGTTGTTCTCCGAGCGATAATATATTTTCCCAAGGAACTTCTGTATCAAAGCTTTCAACTCGACTGAGCAAGTTTTGCAGGTTTACTTGTTGCAAAACTGCTTTTAGTTCTGTGTCGGTCATTTGACGATTAGTTTTGGGATAGAGTAACTGTTCGCGCAAAGTTCCCAGAATGATATAAGGACGTTGGGGTAAGAATAGGAGTTCTTCTAGAGGAGGTCGTACCAAACGACCAGTTCCCGCATTCCACAAACTAGCGATTGCTCTGAGTAGAGAACTTTTCCCTCTACCACTAGGGCCAACAATTAATAAACCTTCTCCTGGTTGAACAGAAAGGGACAAATTTTCAACAATTACTTGTTCATAGTTGGGCGTTTGTAAAGTGACATTCTCAAAAGCAAACTGGTTTTCTTCTATTGTTTTAATCGTACTGACATTTTCTGGCTGTTTACTTACTGCTTCTAAAGCATCTGAAAACTCAGATAAACGCTCAACGTAACTAGAAAATCGCCCAGAAACGCCCAATTCTCGAATTAATTCTTCTAACGCGGCTGCAAACTGATAGCTGGCTGTAGTGGCTTGTCCAACTTGTCCAAAATCAATGTCACCTTTAATGTATAAAGGTGCGAGTACTAAGAGCATACCAAGTTCGATAGCACCTCGATATCCTCTGTTAAAAATTGCCTGATTTCTCTCCCAACCAATCTTACGTTGAATAGTTTTAATTAGGCTCAGGAATCGACGTTCAATTATATTTAATTCTTGTTGTTCTCCTTGATAAAAAGCTATAGATTCAGCATGATTTCGCACATGAGTTAGAGCATAACTATAATCGCCTTTAGCTTCGAGTTCTGCCTGATTAATTTTAATAAATTCTTGATTTAAGTAACCACCAATTAAATTACAGATAATTGTATAAATAATGATAACAATAGCTATTTGTTGGGAAATAGACCAGATAATGACTAAAAAGATCGTCATTTCCAACGCTTTTTCTAAGAAAGTAGCTGAAAAGTTGACAGCACTACTCGTAATCGGTTCAATTTCTTGGGATAAGCGTTGATCTGGGTTATCGATGTCGGCTTTAAAATTTATTTTGTAATAAGCGCGGTTTCTCAAATATTTATTTAATATATTATTTTCTAGCCATTGATACCAATGAAGAGAAATTTGTCTTCTGAGAAATTTATTAAATCCCATCAAAAGTGTTATAGAAACAATACCAACAGCATAAATTGAAATAGTATAAGTAAATTTAGAATAATTTTTTTCTTGAATAATTACATCTATTAGGTAGCGATGAATAAAAGTATTACCAGCATTTATGCCTACATATAACATTATTACTAATAAGAGTAAAATCAGCATTCCCCAGGCACGAATTACATCACCAAATGCTCTTTCGCCTGGCTTTGTGGGATACCAATAAGGGCCTGCGATCGCTTTGACATTTCCCCAGAAATGAAAAAAGTCTGAAAAAGGATTTGTTGCAGGTTTAGATTGAAGAATTTGGGCTGTCATATTTGAGAATAAAACCGATATATTTTAGATTTATCTTGATTATTTTAACTGTTAAATAATCAGTAATAGTGACTGAATAACAAATCCCATTACTAACTATTTTTTAAAACATATTACCTAGTTGTTGAGTGCGGCTTAAAGCTGTAAGCACTGCATTAGCAATCACAGTCCGCATCCCTCCTTTTTCTAACTCGTAAAGTCCAGCAGCAGTAACTCCTCCTGGACTCGTTACTTTGTTGCGTAAGACGGCTGGATGTTCATCAGTTTGAAACATCAGTTCTACACTGCCAGCAATTGTATGCAGTGTTAATTCTTGGGCTTGTATGCGAGTTAAACCCATCTGCACCCCAGCATCAATCATCGCTTCGATATACAGATATATAAATCCTGTTCCGGCACTACTCAACGCTGTTGACATATCAAGGTAATGTTCGTTTTGGGTAGCAAACTCTTTACCTAATGCTTGTAAAATTATTTGAGTATGCGATCGCTGTTTTTCTGTCACACTTGCTGATGCGCTCCATACTGTAGTTCCATGACCAACTTGCACTGCAATATTTGGCATTGTACGGACAACAGCAGAATGATTTAAACCTTCGCACAGAGCTGCAATACCCACTCCACCGATAATACTAATTACTAAAACATCAGGTGAAATCTGACCTTTTAGCATAGCCATAACAGAGGCTAACACCTGCGGCTTTACTGCTAAAACTATAATAGATGCGCCTTGTATAGCTTCTATATTGGAGGTTGTAGTACGTACTCTATATTCTCTTTCTAAATGAAGGCATCGTGTAGAAAGTGGCTCGCTCACAACAATTAGTTCAGGTTTTTCAACAATCTTGGTTGATAACAATCTACTAATTATCATTTCCCCCATCGTTCCGCCACCGATGAAAGCAATTTGTAAATTTCTTAGCATATCTTCTTCCTAAGTTATTTAATATATTTTTAGCTTTAACATAAATTAGGCTGAATTACAGCTTTTAATACAGAACCTTGCTCTACATCTACTAGGGCTTGATTAATTTCTTCTAAAGTATATGAACGGCTAATTATGCTTGACCAAGCAATATTTTTGTCTGAATTACTATGACGTTTTAATAATTCAATCATTCTGTAGAAATGGCTGAAATCAATTCCCCAAGTTCCGCGAATATCTATATGTTTTAAATTAATTTCTAAGTGGGGATTGATGAGAATTTCACCAGTGTTTGTGTAATGCCCAACAATCACATAGCGCCCCCCATTTCTTGTCATATTCAAGCCTTCTTTGACAGCAATGGGAATACCTGTGGCTTCAATAGTCACATCAGCACCATGTCCGTTTGTCAATTCCAAAACTTGCTCAATATGTTGTCGTGGATCGTTAGCATTAATTACAAGCGCTTCATCGACACCGAAGGATTTAGCAACTGCTAATCGACTCTCAAATTTATCAATAACAATTACTTTACCCGCACCTGAAAGTAAAGCGAGAATTGCTGCACTCAAACCCACAGGGCCACAACCTTGTACTACAACAATATCACCAATTTGAATCTGCCCTCTGTCAATCGCGTGTAGTGCAGTTGGTAAAGCACATCCTCCAGCAATAAATTGCTTTGGCGAGACTTCTTCGGGTAGAGTGAGAACCTTTACCCCTGGTTTAAGATAAATTAATTCAGACCAACCGCCCAATAACCCATCTTTGGCAGAGTAGGTGACACCATAAACCTTACGTTGGGGACAGCGCGTGGATGCTTTGGCTACTAGACAATACCAGCAGTTGTAACAGGTTTCGTGGACATCCAAAAAAGTGGCGATCGCTCCAGGCTGAATTAATTTACCATTGACATCATTAACCTGCCCCCCTGTTTCTACCACACGACCGACTGAAAAGTGACCGGGGATAATTGGGTAGGGAACTCCTTCTAAATGTCCGCGCAATAGATGTACATCAGTTCCACAAACTTCAGAATATAAGGTTTCAATAATGATTCCACCCTTTTCTAGAATTGGGTCTGGTAATTGTTGCACTGTAACTGGTTGATTAGGTGCAGTCATTACAGCTGCTAAAGGCATGAATCATTACCTCACTTTTGCAAATTGCTGTTGATGGAGAGACGTTGTATGCAACGTCTCTACAGAGTTTTGGTTTAAGACCAGAAAATAATTTCACCGTTAGGAAGTAAGCCAATCATGGAAGTGAAAGCTACACGTTGTCCATTCATTGGCTCAACATAGTGAAAGTTGCTGGTATTGAAAAGCAATACATCTCCTACGTAAGGTTGAAAAGCGATCGCATCTTTATCGGCAATGACTTTATCGCTATATCCGTAAGAATCGAGCTTATATTGCTCATCTTCCGGTGTCCAACGGCGATCGTAAATACAAGTTTTACCACGATCGTTATCAGACAATTTCAAGTACAAAGTCCAGGAAAGTTGAGTGGTAATTGTGCAAACTTCCCATCCAGATTGCTCCAATGGGGCAAAATCAATATGAAGTTGAGTACCATTTTCAATTTTTCTGATCAATCCTGCATAATAGCTACCGTAGTCTGGTTCAGAAGCAACTCGTACCTTCGCGCCACACTCTCTAAATTTCTCTATGATGCGCTCTAATGGATTGAAGGAAGCTGCAAAAATAGAGTCTCTTAATTTAGATGCTCTTTCTACTTCTTGAAAATAGTTTCCTTTACTAATACTGTTATATTCAAACACTGTAATGCCAACTTTTTCAATTTTAGGAGTGACATCTTCATAAGTATTAAAGACGAGTGATTGAGATTGAGCATATAACATTTCACACTCTTCGCGTGTGGCAAAATCTTTAATCCGAATTAGAGGAATGCGTTGTTCAATCAGCTTTCTTAAAGATTCTGTTGTTAAGGAATACTCTTGGTTTTTTTCCCACAGTGTCGATTTAATTTGGTTAGAAGCAGCAGTCATAATACATTTCCTTACATTTCAATTTCAAATTTAAATTCCTACTAATATTTAGCAAAGCCATGTTTGCTTGTGGAGTTCTGAAAAATAAATTATCTAAATTTACTCAGATAATATATTTATCTTACCCCCTTGCCTATATAAGGCTTGCTGAATGCAAACTTTCAAGCGTTCGGCTAAAATCTGAACGTGGGGTTCAGCCAACATTGTCACATGGTTGCCTGGAACAAAATGGATATCTACTGGTTCGCAAGAATACTCCTCCCAGCCCATAGCTGAATCCTGTGAAATATCAGAAAACTTACTATTCAAGCGTTCTGGAGGAGTCTCGCTGGCACGTAGAAGAGTAATTTGTCCGGGATAGGTATGTTGTGGTTCATATTTAATGAGAGATAGAGAGTTTGCTTTTAAAGCTTGCACGATGTTTTTTAGCTGTGTAATTTCAGCATTAGGAGGCAACATATTTACCGTTTTGAAATGCTGTAAAACTCGTTTTAGTTGTTCCTCTACAGATAGCGATCGCAGAGTATCGTAAGAAATATCTATATTCGTTGATAGAGAAACTTCTACTGCTTTAATCGCCTCAACCAGCCACCTCGCATGATCCCAATCAAGACGCTCAATTCGTGTTTGTTTGTCTTTAGAGGTTGGTGCTGGCATATCAATCATGGCAAGTAGCGCAACTTGATGTCCTTGATAAACCAACTGAGTCGCCATTTCAAAAGCCACGATACTTCCTAAAGAATGCCCTCCTAAAAAGTATGGCCCTTGCGGCTGAACTGTCTGCATGGCTTGAATATAATGATTAGCCATCTCCTTAATTCGGGTAGCTGTCTCTAGTCCATCTAAATTGTTGGCTTGAAAACTGTATAAAGGTTGGTCTTCTCCTAAATAACGCCCTAAATGATACAAGTAGAAAGGCTCACCACCCGCACCAGGAAGGCAGAAGAAAGGTAACTTGGAACCGTTTGGCTGAATTGGAACTAGACAAGACGAACTTTCATAATCCGAGTCTATTTGCAAAATTGTCGCCAACTGTTCAATTGTTGGATTTTGGAACAGGCTGGTTAAACTCACATCTTTACCAAATTGCTGCTTGATTTGAGCCATTAAGTAAGGAGCTAACAGCGAATGACCGCCAAGGTCAAAAAAGTTGTCTTGTACTCCCACCTTGTCAACTTTGAGAATTTTTGACCAAATTTGTACTAGTTGCAGTTCTAATTGGTTACGGGGTTCGATAAATGTGTCTAAGTGATTAACGTTAGAAGGTATTGGCAAAGCGCGGCGGTCTACTTTGCCGTTGGGTGTTAGTGGCAGCCTATTTAGGAAGACAAAACTAGAAGGTACCATATACTGTGGCAATTTGGTAGAGAGGAAACGGCGAATCTCGCTGATGGTAGGTGTTGATTCTGGAGTGGGGATGATGTAAGCCACTAAGCGTTGCTCGTCAGACTCATCTTCACGTGCAGCTACTACAGTCTGATGCACAGATGGGTGTTGTGCTAACACTGTCTCAATTTCTCCCAGCTCTATACGTATGCCGCGAATCTTGACTTGATAATCTTGGCGACCGAGAATTTCTAGAGTGCCATCTGGAAAATAGCAGCCGCGATCGCCTGTATAATACAGCAAATCTTGTTCATCGTTGCGAAAATGATTGATGACAAACAGAGAGCGCATTTCTTGGGACGCGTTAATGTAGCCCAAACTGCGGAATGGAGTCCGCAAAACAATCTCGCCCGGTTCCCCAATCCCAGACAATTGGTGATTTCTACCCAAAACTAGTGCTTGAGTTTCTGGAAGTGTTCTTCCAACTGGCTGTATTCCTGGTCTGGGTTCGCTGGGTACTTGGTAATAACACTTCGCCAAAGTTGTCTCTGTGGGCCCATACAGATTAACGATTTCACCTGCTTCGGGAAAAGCATTTCGCCATTGCAGTACAAGTGTCTCCTTCAGAGGTTCTCCGGCTAAGAATAACCAGCGTAAGTTATGCAGAGAAACCTTCGAGGGAACATTGGCTAACCATGATTGCGCTAAGGAGGGAACTGTATGCAGAACAGAAATCTGTTCGCGTTCCAAGTAACGTAAAATTTTCGTCGGTTCTAACTTATCCTCTGGTGCTGGCAGACACAAGGTTGCACCACTGGTCAAAGGTAAGAAAATATCTCTGAGGACAACATCAAAGGAAAGTCCTGTTAATTGGGCAATCCGGTCTTGTTGATTAATTTCAAAGGTTTGTCTTTGCCAATTGAGAAAATGCGCCATCCCTTTGTGACACCCCAACACTCCTTTAGGAACGCCAGTAGTACCAGAAGTAAAGAAAATATAGGCTGCATCATTAGCAGATATTTCCGGCAAGGGTATTGTATGACTGCTTTCTAAAGAATTTATGGCTTCTGCTGTGTCTGGATTTATACAGATAACAGTTAAAGACTGCCATATTTGGTCTTCTAGGTATTGACTATCGACGTACAATATGAATTTAGCTTTAGCTTCTTGAAGCATTAGCCGTTGGCGTTGACTAGGAAGTTGCGGATCTATAGTAAGTAAAACTCCTCCACTCAAGAGTACAGCGATCGCACTGGCAATCAATCCAAAACTTGGGCTTCCATATACAGCTACGACATCACCCTTAGCGATACCATGACTCAGCATCACCCTGGCTAAAGCTTGAGATTTATTGCCTAATTCGCCATAGTTCCAAGTGCGAGATCCTTGACGCACTGCTGAGAGTTCTGGGGCGCTATTTACCCAAGAGGTAAAGGTTGTTGTGACTAATTCGTATTCTGGTTGTGGTATGGCTGTTGTGGGATCTGGTAGCAACAGTTGGGCTTGCGGTGTGACAAGAGAATAAGAGGCAATGTTACTATCAGCATCAACAACAATTTGATTCAGCAAATGATGGAATTGTTGCACCATTTCCACCATTCGTTCTGAAGTAAATAGGTCAGCATTATATAGTAGTTGCAGAGTTATTCCTTGTTCGTATTCTGCAACATACAAGCTTAAGTCAAACTTAGAAGCCGCTTCTGACATCAATATAGGTTCTACAGACAGCCCAAAAAGTTCTAGTTCGTTTTGTGCCAAATTCTGTAAATTAAACCACACCTGAAAAATTGGATTATGGCTGAGATTTCGTTCTGGCTGTAATGCTTCCACCAACATTTCAAAAGGTAAATCTTGATGGGTGTATGCGCCCAAAGCTACTTCTCGCACCCGCGATAATAACTCCCTAAAACTGGGATTCCCATCTAAGCGGGTACGCATCACCAAAGTATTGATAAAAAAGCCAATTAGTGATTCAATTTCTGCACGGTTGCGGTTAGCGATCGGTGTACCTATGCAAATATCATCCTGTCCACTATAACGCCATAGCAATATTTGAAATACTGCTAACAGCGTCATAAACAAAGTGACACTTTCTTTTTGACTCAAATTTTTCAGAGCAGTACTTAACTCTTTCGAGATTACCAACTCTTGATAAGCCCCGTGATAAGTTTGCACCGCTCCTCTCGGTCGGTCAGTGGGTAGGGATAATAAAGTTGGTGCGTCTTTTAGTTGTTGTTGCCAGTACGAGAGTTGGCCTTGCAGTACATCCCCTTGCAACCACTGTCTCTGCCAAATTGCGAAATCTGCGTACTGAATTAACAATGGTGCTAATAATGACAATTGATCTTGAGTATAAGCATTGTATAAAGCGGCTAATTCTTGAGTAAACACACCAATTGACCAACCATCAGAGACAATGTGATGTATAAACACTAACAAAGCCTGTTTTGTTTGGGACAGTAAGACTAAAGTTGCTCTGATTAATGGTTCATCTGCCAAGTTAAAAGGTTGCTGTGCTTGTTGTTGCACTAATTGTTGCAAAGCAATTTCTTGTTCGCTTGTCGGTAGATGCTGCAAGTCAACAATTGATAATATTCCCTGCTCCCTGCTCCCTGTTCCCTGCTCCCTAATAACTTGAAATGGTTGCCCATCAACGTTAATGAAGTTGGTGCGTAATACTTCATGGCGACGAATAATTTCTTCTAAGCTTTGTTCTAAGGCTGTTTGATTGAGAGTGCCAACTAGACGCAAAGTTAGGGGCATATTATATGCGCCACCTAGAGGCTGTAACTGGTCTAAAAACCACAAACGCTGTTGAGCATAAGACAGTGGTAATTGTGTATTGTTTGTTCGCCTTAAGATGGGTGGCGTAGAAATTTCTAATTCTTGTTGCTGCAATTGCCCAATAAAATGCCCCAATTCGGCAATGGTTGCTCTGGCAAATAACTCACGCAGTGGTAGTTCTACTTTAAAAATGTTGCGGATACGCGAAAGTAATTGCGTTGCTAGTAACGAATGTCCCCCCAGTTCAAAGAAATTATCATGTATGCCTACTTGCTCTAGTTTTAAGATTTGCGCCCAAATTTGCGCCAGCATTTCTTCAACTGGATTGCGTGGAGCAAAGTATTTATCTGATAATTTGCTTTGTAAATCTGGTGCGGGTAAAGCACGACGGTCTATTTTTCCGTTAGGAGTGAGTGGTAGAGAATCCAGAATAGCGATCGCATTTGGAACCATATATTCTGGAAGTTTTGCTTTTAGGAAGTCACGCAGTTGATTGAGTATATTTGTACAATGCTGATGCGGAACCACGTATGCAACTAAACGTTTATCACCAGGAGTGTCTTCACGGGCGATGACACAAGATGCTTGTACATCTTGATGTTGGCTTAGGACTGTTTCAATTTCGCCCAACTCCATTCGGAAGCCCCGAATTTTTACTTGGTTGTCAATACGCCCTAGGTATTCAATATTGCCATCAGGTAAATAGCGAGCTAAGTCCCCTGTTTTGTAGAGATGCTCAGAATAAGCAGGGGAGCAGGGGAGCAGGGGAGCAGAGGGGAAATCCTCTCCTCTGCCCCTCTGCCCCTCTGCCCCTCTGCCTCTTTGAAAGGGGTTAGGAATAAATTTCTCTTGTGTTAACTCTGGACAGTTGAGGTAGCCTTTTGCCAAGCACGCACCCCCAATATATAATTCTCCTGGCACACCAATAGGAACAGGCTGTAAATACTTATCCAGAATATATACAGTTTTGTTAGGCAGGGGACGACCAATAGGAATTTTTTTCAAATTGATGTCTTCACTTACCTGAGGAAGAGTTTCAAATAGAGTTGCGCCGATAGTTGTCTCTGTGGGGCCATAAATATTGATCAGACGAACACAAGACATTTGGCTTTGTTGCCAAAGGGCAACATATTCAGGCAACATGACATCGCCACCAACCAACGCAAGTCTCAGTTGGTTATTGGGATCTAACACTTGTGTTTGAAAATGCTCTTGAGCCAATTGGTGCCAATAGGCTGTTGGAAGACTAAGGACGGTAATTCCAAAATCCGAAATTATTTTTTGGCAGTTTGTCGGAGTCCATACATCAGAGCCTCGGAGTACCAAGGTAGCACCAACCATTAATGTATGAAATATATCTTCTAATGAGGGATCGAAGCTGATTGAGACAAACTGGAGTAAACGATCGCTCTGTACAAATTTATAAGTCTGTTGAACAATATAGCAGTGATTAGCGATCGCGCTATGTGAGATCATCACCCCTTTGGGTCTTCCTGTAGAACCAGAAGTATAAATTACATAAGCCAAGTTAGTTGCTTGCACACTAGTGATTGGATTTTCCTGGCTATACTTACCTATATTTAGCCAGTTGGTATCCAAAAGTACTTGCTCTGCTTGATATTGAGGCAACTTCTCAATTAGACTATGTTGTGTTAGCAGCACCGAAACTTGAGCATCTTCTAGCATAAAGCTCAAACGCTCAGGCGGATAATCTGGGTCAAGTGGCAGATATGCGCCACCAGCTTTGAGAATTGCCAATAGCCCTACCACAATATCTAAAGAACGCTCGACACAAATACCCACCAGCGTATCAGGTTTTACACCCAATGAGCGTAAGTAATGAGCTAATTGATTAGCTCGGCAATTTAACTGCTGATAAGTCAGTTGTTGATTTTCAAATATTACTGCTATAGCATCCGGGGTACGCTCTACCTGCTCTTCAAACAGCTGATGAATACACTTATCGGTAGGATAGTCTACTTGAGTATTGTTCCACTCTACTAATAACTGTTGTTGCTCAACTGCTGTTAGCAAAGGTAATTGTGAAATCTGCTCTTTGGGGTTAGCAATAATGCCTTTAAGTAATGTGACAAAATGCCCACTCATGCGCTCGATAGTGGCTGCATCAAATAGGTCAGCATTGTACTGCCACATACTTACCAGTCCAGTGGCAGTGTTTTGGAATGATAAAGTTAAATCAAACTTGGCAACTGTGCTCTGGGTTGGTAAAGGACTGATAGTTAAGCCAGGAAGCTCTACTTCAGATATGGGTGCATTCTGGAGGACAAACAACACCTGAAATAAAGGTGTATAGCTCAGGTCGCGTTGTGGCTGTAATGCTTTGACCAACTCATCAAAAGGGAAGTCTGCATGAGTATAAGCTTGCAATATGCGTTGTCGTACTCGACCTAGCAATTCCTTAAAACTGGGGTTGCCTGACAAATCGGTACGTAATACTAAAGTATTGACAAAAAAGCCAATTAACCCTTCAAGTTCTAAGCGATCGCGGTTAGCAATTGGCGTACCCACTACAATATCATCAGAGCTTGTATAGCGATAAAGCAAGGTAACGTAAGCACAGAACAGCGTCATAAATAGGGAAGCTCCCTCTTGCCTGCTAAAATTGGCGATCGCTTGACTCAGTTCGCTTGATAATTCTACATATTGGACTGCGCCTCGGTAAGTTTGAATGGCTGGTCTAGGTCGGTCTGTAGGTAATTCTAATAAGGTAGGAGCGTTTTTGAGTTGTTGCCTCCAGTAGTCAAGCTGCGTTTGCAGTACTTCTTTTTGCAACCACTGCCTTTGCCAAATCGCAAAGTCGGCATACTGAATTGATAACTCAGGTAGCTTGGGAGACAAGTTATTGCAGATGGCTGAATAGATGGTTGCTAACTCGCGCATTAATATGCCTGTTGACCAACCATCCACTATGATGTGGTGGACTGTTAGTATAAAAGCGTGTTCTAGCTCTGTGGATTTCACCACACAAGCTCGGATTAAAGCAGAGCTAGCAAGGTCAAAGGGTTGAGCAAGTTCAGTCGTGGCTAATTTTTGGCAAGCGATCGCTTTTTCACTTTCAGGTAACTCTGTTAAATCTACTACTAGCACACTTAAAGTTAAGCTGTCAGCAATTACCTGGACTGGCTGTTCGTTGATAGTGCGGAAGTTGGTACGTAAAACTTCGTGGCGAGCAATAATTTTGTTGAGGCTTTGCTCTAGTGCCGCGACATTCAACTGACCGTGAAATTTTAGAGCTGTTTGTTCGTTGTAGAAGGGACTATCTGGTTCCAACTGGTTTAATAACCAGAGTCGTTCTTGGGCAAAAGATAAAGGTATGTTCTGAGGGCGCTTGGCTTTGACGAGAGGTAAATCTGTATTGGTAGCGGCTTTTTTCTCTTGCAAAAACAAGATAAGCTCTGATTTATTTTGAGCTAATAAATTACGAGTTTCTAGCGTCAACACTCCCTTAGGAGCATTAACGCGCAACTGCTCACCTTCAACCCAGAACTTCACACCCTGTTTATTAAGATTAGCTACCAATTGCTCGATATTCACAAAAACATTGCCTCCACGTTGCCTAATTCAGAATTAGTAATTAAAAAATTTTGTTATTTAAATTGTGATTTCTTCTCTCTCAATTGCACTTAAGTTACTATCTGGCTCTAGTTGTTCTAGCTTAGATGTAATTTCAGCTATTGTGGGAGATTCAAATAAACTGGCTACAGTTAATTTAATAGAAAAAGTATTTCGTAATCGAGATAGCACTTGCACAGCTATTAAAGAATCTCCTCCTAATTCAAAAAAATTATCATAAATTCCTACTTGTTTTACTCCTAATAATTCTTGCCAAATCTCAGCGATTTTTTGCTCATTTTCATCACGGGGAGCTACATAAGAATTGGGTAAGTTAGGTCTTGAATAGTTTGCTGATAATTTTTCTGAATGAAAAATATCCGGCTTTGTTTGTAATGCAATTTCTGATTGTGATTCAGTTTCTTTCTGACCAGATTTTGTGCTAAATGCGGCTGATGCAGAAGCAACAGCCATAATAATCTGATGTTCGATTGCTTCAGTTTCAGGAAACGCAGCAACTTGCACAAAATCCTGTTCGCGTAATGCTTCAGACCACTGGTCTAGGATAATAAAAGGTTGACCTGGGCTGCGTCTTTTATCATCTAATGGTTTTAAAAGCAGACCCCAGCTAATATCAAAGTCGATTTTCGGCTGAGTTATTTCCCACATTACAAGGAAGCCGCTAGGAGCTAATAAAGAGCGTACATGATGAAGAGTTTTATCTATATTCCGAGTGGCGTGTAAAACATTAGTGGCGATGATAACATCATAGCTGTACTTTTCAAAACCTTGCTGCGTTGGCGGTTTATCTATGTCTAGTAAGCGATATTCAATAAATGGATAGTCTTTAAACTTCTCTTGCGCTTGAGTTAAGAAGCCGCTACCAATATCGGTAAAAGTATAGCTAGTTTGTTGAGGTGGCAATACAGGTAATAATGCTTGTGTAGTGACACCAGTACCCGCACCAATTTCCAAAACTCTCAACTGAACAGAAGATGGTAATGATTTGATTAGCTGTTCTAAGCCGGAACGCACAATAGAGTTGTAGTAAGTAATTAAAGTAGATTCTGAATATGAAGATTTATTTTCTTTTTGGTAAACCAGTTCATTGAAAATCTCTAATGGTTCTTGTTCACCAGTCACAATAGCTGCTAAATTTTCACCACAACGTTGGATTAAATCTAAATCTACTAAAGATGAACCAGCAAATCTTGTTCTAACTTGTTCTAAATATTGATGAATATAATCTGACGAATATGGTACTAGTCCAGTAAATAAACCCTCCTGTTGCTGTAGTTGTTTTTGCTCGACTAATATTTGCAACCATCTAGAAAACAATTGCTCATAGCGGAGAGATATATTGTGTTTCTCCAATAAATCTTCTAAATAATACTTGCCTTGAGGATTATTAAAAGCATTTAATTGCTGAAATGCAGAGTTAATGTAGGCTGTACATAAACCATCTAACCACTGTCTATTTTCTTGATAGTTTAACTCATCGAGTTCTGCATTTCTAACACTTGCTTGCTTTTGACCTGCTTGTGTAAGCAGTTTCCACAATTGTGATGTTGTGGGTATTTGCGAATTTTCCCAAGCTGTTTTTTGTGGGGGGTCAATCCAATAACGTTGGCGTTCAAAGGGGTAAGTTGGTAAGGGAATATGATAATATTCATCCTGACTATAAAATCCAAACCAATCTACCTTCACCCCAGCCAGCCAGAGTTGACCAAATGTATTGAATAAAAATTGAATATCCGATTGCTTTTCTTGAGGATGGCGTACTGAAGTTAAGATAGTTTGTGCAGTTGCTTTGTTTGGATGTCTTTTAGCTAATGTAGCTAGTGTATGTCCTGGTCCTACTTCTAGTAAGACTTGCTCTGGCTTTGCTAATAACTTCTCAACACCAGAAGCAAACAGCACTGTAGAACGTAAATGTTGAGCGTAGTATTCAGGATTTATGGCTTGGGTAGTTGTAATCCAATTACCAGTTAAGTTGGAGATATAAGGCAGTTTTGGCGGATTTAAAGTAACTTTTTTAACTTGCTCTCTAAATGCCTCTAAGATTGGTTCCATCATCTGCGAATGGAAGGCATGGGAAGTATGTAGACGACGGCATTCAATCCCTTGAGCCGCAAGCTGATTTTGTAGTGCATCCATTGCTGCGATGGAACCGGAAACTACACATTGTGATGCTTGATTAATTGCTGCAACAGACAGTTCTGACCCTAACAGAGATTGTATGTTGTCTGCGGACAGGGGAACTGAAAGCATTGCACCTATGGGAAGTTGCTGCATCATCTGTCCGCGCGCTGCTACCAAAGATAGAGCATCTTCTAAAGAGAAAACTTCTGCAAGAGTTGCGGCTACATACTCGCCAATGCTATGACCGATCGCAGCTTGTGCTTCCACTCCCCAAGACTGCCATAATTTAGCTAAGGCGTACTCAATTACAAAAATAGCGCTTTGAGCAATTCCTGTTTGTTGAAGTTGCTTTGATGCCTCATCAATCTTTTCGTCACTAGGATAAATAATATGACGTAAATCAAACCCTAAAAGGGGTTGAAGAATTTCTGAGCAATAATCAACTTGTTCTTGAAATACTGTCTCAGTTTCGTAAATTTCCCGCGCCATGTTGACATACTGAGAACCTTGACCGGGAAACATAAACACAACAGGCCGTTCTGTTATCTCTGTATAGTTAGTAAATACTTGGTTTGACCCTAGACCTTTAACAGCATCTTCTAAGTCCTGACAAACTAACATCCGCCGATGATTAAAACCCCGGCGACCACTATTGAGCGTATAAGCTACATCGCCTAAATTAACTTCTGGATGCTCTTTTAAATGAGTAATTAAATTAGCCGTTGCCTTCTCCAGCGCACTCGCACTCTTAGCCGAAAGACACAATAATTGATAATTTCTCCCCTGCTCCCCTGCTCCCCTGCCGCAACAAAGGAGCTTCTTCTAAAATCACATGAGCATTCGTCCCCCCCATACCAAAAGAACTAACTCCGGCACGCCGAGGGATGTTATTTGTTTTCCATTCAGTCAATTTTGTATTGACATAAAAAGGACTGTTGGCAAAATCAATTTTGGGATTAGGTGTCTCGAAGTGCAAACTTGGAGGCAGCATTTTATGTTGCAGTGCTAATACTGTTTTAATCAAACCTGCAACACCTGCTGCTGTATCCAAATGTCCCAAGTTGGTTTTTAGCGAACCAATAGCGCAGAAGCCTTTTTTATCTGTAGTTTGATTAAAAGCTTGAGTTAAAGCTGCAATTTCAATCGGGTCTCCTAAAGGTGTAGCTGTGCCATGAGCTTCAATATAAGAAATTGTCTCAGCATCTACACCAGCTATCGCTTGAGCTTCGCCAATCACTGCTGCTTGACCGCTAGCACTAGGAGCAGTGTAGCCGACTTTCATTGCACCATCATTATTAATCGCCGAGCCTTTAATAATTGCATGAATGTAGTCGCGATCGCTTATTGCGTCCTGTAATCTTTTTAATACCACAATACCAGCACCGCTACCTGCGATCGTTCCTTGTGCCTTAGCATCAAAAGTACGGCAGTGTCCATCGGGAGACAGAATCATTCCCTCTTGATGCAAATAACCTATTTTCTGGGGAATGCACAGAGTCACTCCGCCAGCTAAAGCTATGTCACATTCACCGTTTAAAAGACTTTGACACGCTACATGAACCGCAACCAAAGAAGTAGAACAGGCTGTTTGTACGTTGACTGCGGGGCCAGTCAAATCGAGTTTATATGCAACTCTTGTTGGTAAAAAATCTTTATCATTGGATATTCCTAACTGTACCGGGTCAAACGTTCCTAGTAATTGATGATGAGAATAGATATTGTTGAGAAAATACCTATTCATCCCCACACCACCATAAACCCCAATTAATCCATTGTAGGTTTGCGGGTCGTAACCAGCTTTTTCGACAGCTTCCCAAGCTAATTCTAAAAATAGGCGTTGTTGGGGATCTATTAACTCAGCTTCTTTGGCACTATAAGCAAAGAAATTTGCATCAAACAATTCAATATCTTCTAGAACACCGCTTGCTTTTACATAACTCGGATTATTTAGTAAATCAACAGAAACGCCAGAGTTGATTAATTCTTCATCAGTCAACCAAGAAATAGATTCTACACCATCTCGAATATTTTGCCAAAATAATTCAATATCTTTTGCACCAGGAAATCTACCAGCAACAGCAATTATGGCTATTTCAGAATTATTAAATTCATTATTGTTATACACTATATTTGTCATCTTCCACCTTTTTTCTGAGAGCGATATTGTTGTCTGGATTGCAATTGTTGTTTTCTTAGAGTTTTAATTTCACTCTGGGCTTGAGTTCGATAATTGTTTTCTTTAATTTTTTCTTCTTTTTGAGATTTATTACTTAAATATTGGCTGAGACTATGTATAGTTGGGTAGTTAAACATCTCAACTATTGATAGTTCTACACCAAATTCTTTTTGCAATTGCTGATTGATTTTTACTAAGAGTAATGAATGACCTCCAAGCTCAAAGAAACTACTATAAATTCCTACATTTTCTACACCTAACTCTTTTTCCCAAATACTAGCAATGATTTTTTCAAATTCTGTGTTTGGTATGACATAATCAGCTTTATTTAGAAGATTCACCTCTGGTATGGGCAAAGCGCGACGGTCTACTTTACCGTTTGGCGTTAAGGGCAGTTTATCTAGCAATACAAAGCTAGAAGGTATCATATAGTCGGGTAGTAATTCCTTAACATTCGCCCTTAAAGATTGAATTAAATTATTCGGTTTTTTAGAATTTGCATTGTCATAGTCAGCAAATAATCGTTGATAAAAAGGTCTTTGCCGAAAAATTTGCTTATAGTGATAGGAGATATATTCAAATTCTATATTTTCTCCATTCTTTTTTAGTAAACAGCCTTTAATTGCATAATCTGGATTGAGGTTATTTTCACAAAGCGTTCTCGAACAAACTGCTTGGATTATGTCTCCCTGCTCTACCTCAATTCCTGGCTCAAAAACTGGAAAATAAACAGGCAGCCAACAATGTTCGTGTTCTAGAATATCTATCTCTTCCCCGGCAACAGTGTGCAAATTCAACCACACTAAAAATCCATCCATTCGCCCATTTTTCTGAATTTCAAATTTAACTGTATGGGAAAGTTCTGGACTAATATATTCATTGAAATTCAAGTCTTCTAAAGCATCTACAGTGGACAGAACATTGGCTTGCGGAAATTTCTTAATACATACCCTTAAATCAAATGGATATCCGACTTGCTTAAAGATTTCATTGGTGTAATGTGCTGGTGTTTCAGCAAAATGAGGGTTGTGCAATATTTGCTCTGGAAGAGTAACAGCAGCCATCTTAGTCACACTTCTTTCAGGAATCATCAACCCGTTAAGTTTGAGAAACCTTCTAGTATTATTAATAATTACTGTTGCTCCTTCAGAGCCACCAATTGCTCCGACAATTTCTGAAACGCACACATCAGCTAGTTCTGGAAGTTCAACTTTAGTTGCATCGCCATGAATAATTGTGATTTTATCTGCTAAACCTAACTCTTCAATACAAGCTATTGCTTTACGGCATGTTTCCGGGTCTCTTTCAATTGCATAAATTTTCTTAGCACCCCCTTCTACACAAAATCTAGACAAAATAGCATCTTTCCCTGTGCCAATTTCAACGACTATTTTATCTTTGACCAATTGATTAATAGCGACTTTATAGCTATCGTTACGCCGATGGTCATTGGTCATAGCGTAATACAGTAATTCGTCATAGACGTAGTATTCGGCTACAGATGGCCATAGTTCTACTTTGTCTGTTGATAAATTTTCTGTTACCTGGGATGATTCAGGGTTTTTCTGTTGTGGTACAACATAAGCTACTAAACGTTTATTGCCCGGTTGGTCTTCTCGTGTGATGACTACTGCTTCTTGAACTCCAGGTTGCTGAGACACTACATTTTCAACTTCCCCAAGTTCTATGCGATGGCCGCGAATTTTGACCTGACGATCGATACGACCGAGAAACTCAATGTTACCATCATTCAAGTAGCGTGCTAAATCGCCAGTTTTGTAAAGCCGGGAATGGGCTTCATCGCTAAAGGGGTTGGGGATGAATTTCTGTTGTGTCAATTCTTTTCGGTTGAGATAGCCTCTGGCTAACCCGACTCCAGCAATATGTAACTCTCCTGGCACACCAACGGGTACTGGTTGCAAATTTTCGTCTAGAATGTAAACTTGCGTATTGGCGATCGCTTTTCCAATAGATATTTTCTTGTTATTGTTACATTTTGCAATCGTGGCACACACACTAGCTTCCGTTGGGCCGTAGGCGTTAAAAAAGTTTCTGTTAACAGACCACTGCTTGATTAATTCAGCTGAACTTGCTTCTCCGGCGACAATTATTGTTTGCAGTGTCGGCAGTTCCTCCACAGGCATAACTGCTAACGCCGATGGTGGTAGGGTGATATGAGTAATAGAATAATCGCGTAATCGCTCAATTAACGGCTTTCCTGGCAATAGAGAGTCTTTAGTTCCTAGATAAAGCGTTCCACCTGAAAAGAGAGCCATGATGAATTCCCAAGTAGAAGCATCAAAACTGAAGGAGGCAAACTGGAGAACGCGACTAGAACAAGTCAAGCCAAAAGTTTGAATTTGAGCTTGAGCTAAGTTGCACAATCCCTGATGCTCAATCATCACACCTTTGGGTCTACCTGTAGAACCCGAAGTGTAAATCAAATTAGCTAGATGAAAAGCTTTGACTCCAGTAGTTGGGTTATGTTGATTGTTTTGAGCAATTTGTGGCCAGGCTTCATCTAAACAAACAAGTTTTGCTTGATTTGGAGGAAGTTTATCAATAAGTTGTTGTTGAGTTAACAGTAGCGAAACTTGAGCATCTTCTAGCATGAAACGCAAACGCTCAGGCGGATACTCTGGGTCAAGTGGTAAGTATGCCCCACCTGCTTTGAGAATACCCAATAGTCCTATCACCATTTCTAGCGATCGCTCCACACAAATACCCACCAGCTTGTCTGGTTTTACACCTAATGAGTGCAAGTAATGAGCTAACTGATTAGCACGACAATTCAACTGATGGTAGGTGAGTTGTTCATTTTCAAATACAACTGCTACTGCATCAGGTGTACGCTCAACCTGCTGCTCAAACAACTGATGGATACATTTATCACGGGGATAATCTGCTTGAGTATCATTCCATTCAACGAGTAACTGCTGTTGCTCAGATTTTGTCAGCAGAGGCAATTGAGAAATTCGCTGCTGTGGATCAACAACAATTCCTTCAAGCAAAGTTACAAAATGACCAGTCATTCGTTCAATCGTGCTGATATCAAACAAGTCAGTATTGTACTCCCACACACCTACCAAACCTTGGGTGGTGTTTTCCATTGATAAAGCCAAATCAACCTTTGTAGTTGTACTTTCTACTGGCAAGGAACTAACAGTTAACCCTGCAAGCTCTACTTCCTGTACGGGTGCATTTTGAAGGTTAAACACCACCTGAAACAGTGGCGTATGTCCCAAGTCCCTTTCTGGCTGCAATGCTTCCACCAGCATTTCAAAAGGCAAATTCTGATGAGCATACGCTCCTAAAGCTACTTCTCGAACGCGAAGAAGTAATTCGCTAAAACTGGGGTTGCCTGCTGTGTTGGTACGCATGACTAAAGTATTGACAAAAAAGCCAATTAACCCTTCGATTTCACTGCGATCGCGGTTTGCGATCGGCGAACCCACCAAAATGTCTGATTGTCCTGTGTAGCGGTAAAGCAGGGTATCATAAGCTGCCAACAGCGTCATAAATAAAGTACAACCTTGCTCCTGGCTAAGTTTTATCAATCTATCGGTTAACTCAACTGAAAGTGCAAACTTCTGATATGTCCCAGCGAAAGTCTGCACAGCAGGTCTTGGTCGGTCTGTAGGTAGCAACAATAAAGCTGGTGCGTTTGCTAGTTGTTGTTGCCAGTACGAGAGTTGGCTTTGCAGTACATTTCCTTGCAACCACTGTCTTTGCCAAATAGCAAAATCTACGTACTGAATCGGCAGTGGTGCTAACGGTGACGGCTGACCTTGAGAAGAAGCATTGTAAAGTGCCATTAATTCTCGGACAAACACACCCATTGACCAACCATCAAAGACAATGTGATGTATAAAAACTAATAAGGCGTGTTCTGTCTCAGACAACGTTACTAATGTTGTCCTGATTAATAATTCATCTGCCAGGTTAAAGGGTTGTTGCGCTTGTTGTTGCGCTAATCGCTGCAAAGCAATTTCTCTCTCCCTTGTAGGCAGATGTTGCAACTCAACAATTGATACAGTCTCCTGCCCCCTGCTCCCTGCTCCCTGCTCCCTGCTCCCTGTTCCCTGTTCCCTAATAACTTGAACTGGTTCTCCATCAACTGTAATGAAGTTAGTTCGTAACGCTTCGTGGCGATGAATAATTTCTTGTAAACTTTGTTCTAAGGCTGCAATTTCAAGAGTTCCGACTAGACGCAAAGCTAGAAGTAAATTGTAGAAGGCGCTGTTCGGGTTTAACTTGTCTAAAAACCACAAACGCTGTTGAGCATAAGACAGTGGTAACTCTGCATCCCTTGCTTTTGGTAAAATGGCTGATGCTGTTAGATCCTGTTGCTGCAACTGTTGAATATTTTGGGACAATTCAGCGATCGTTGGTGCAGCAAATAAACTCCGCAGTGGTAATTCTACCTTCAAGCTGCTACGCACGCGGGAAACTAGTTGCGTTGCCAATAGCGAGTGTCCGCCAAGTTCAAAGAAATTATCATGAATCCCAACTCGCTCAACTTTCAGCACTTGCGCCCAAATCAGTGACAAAATTTCTTCAATTGGGTTACGTGGGGCGACATACCGATCTGATAATTGGTTATGTAAATCAGGTGCAGGTAACGCGCGGCGGTCTAATTTCCTGTTAGCGGAAAGCGGTAGAGCCTCCAAGATGACTATTGCACTTGGCACCATATACTCTGGTAACTTTTCCTTGAGGTAGTTACGTACTTCGCCAATAGAGATTGTCTGCTCTGGTTGCGGCACAATATAAGCGACTAAGCGTTTATCGCCCGGTGTATCCTCACGAACAACCGCACAAGACGCTTGTACATCACTTAGTTGACCCAGTACCGCTTCAACTTCGCCCAACTCAATGCGGAAACCCCGAATTTTAACTTGATTGTCAATACGTCCTAAAGATTCAAGCTTACCGTCCGGTAAATAACGCGCCAAATCCCCTGTTTTGTAGAGACGCTCAGAATTAGGGAATTGGTTTTCTTTTTCTCCCCTGCTCCCCTGCTCCCCTGCTCCCCTGCTTCGACCGAAAGGATTGGCAATGAATTTCTCTTGGGTTAACTGAAGTCTGTTAAAGTAGCCTTGAGCTAAAAGCGCACCTGCAATGTAAACTTCTCCTGGCACACCCACAGGTACAGGCTGTAGATATTTATCGAGGATGTAGATTTGGGTGTTAGAAATAGGTCGCCCAATTGAAGGAAGTAGCGGCCAAGTATCTATTGCATTAGGCAAAGTATAACTGGTGGCTAAATGACTTTCTGAAGGCCCATACTGATTGTGCAAAGTAATATCAGTTAATTGGCTCAACCAAAGAGAAATCGCTGGGTTAATTTGCAACTGTTCTCCAGAAGTAATAATTTCTCGCAAACCACTATTAACTATGTCATTCCCCAAGGCGACTTCTGCTAGTTGTTGTAAGCCGACCACAGGGAGAAACATTCTCTGAATTTGTTTCTCTTGCAGAAAACCTAATAATGCTAAAGCATCACGGCGTAATTCCTCTGTGATGAGGTACAATGTACCGCCAGAACACGAGGTAGTAAAGATTTCTTGGAAGGAGACATCAAAGCTAATCGAAGCAAATTGCAGGGTTTTTGCTCCACGAGCAATTTTGAGATTGTCCCGATGCCACAAGATATGATTGCAAAGGGCAAGCTGACTCATGGCTATACCCTTGGGTTGACCTGTGGAACCAGAAGTGTAAATTATATAAACTAAGTTATTGGGTTGTACGCCAGAAATTACATTGTTTGTGCTGCACTGAGAAATTAATTCAGCGTCAGTATCTAAGCAAACCTTGTACTGAGCGCAGCCGAAGTGAAGTTTTGCATGATTTTGGGGTAGCCTGTCAATAAGTTGCTGTTGAGTCAGTAAAACTTTAACTTGAGTATCCTCTAAAATAAAGCTCAAGCGATCGCTAGGATACTCTGGGTCAAGTGGTACATAAGCCCCACCTGCTTTGAGAATTGCCAGTAATCCTATAATCATCTCTAAAGAACGCTCGACACACAGACCAACTAAGACATCTGGTTTTACACCTAATGAGCGTAAGTAGTGCGCCAACTGGTTAGCGCGGTAGTTTAATTGCTTGTAAGTAAGTTGTTGATTTCTAAACTCTACCGCCACAGCATCGGGTGTAAACTCGACTTGTTCTTCAAACAATTGATGGATGCACTTATAAAGTGGATAATCAACTTCTGTATCGTTCCACTCGACAAGTAACTGCTGTTGCTCAACTGCTGTTAGCAATGGCAATTGAGAAATTCGTTGTTCTGGGTTAGCAACAATACCTTCAAGTAATGTAACAAAATGACTTGTCATTCGTTCAATTGTGCTGGCATCAAACAAGTCAGTGTTATATTCCCACCACCCTGCTAATCCGGTGGCAGTGTTTTCCATCGATAAAGTTAAATCAAACCTGGAGGTTGTGCCTTTGATTGGCAATCGATTTACAGTCAGCCCGGTCAGTCCTAATTCAGATGTGGGTGCATTCTGAAGGACAAACATTATCTGAAACAGTGGTGTATGACTGAGGTTTCTTTCTGGCTGCAATGCTTCCACCAACATTTCAAAAGGCAAATTTTGATGAGAGTATGCCTCCATTGCCATAGAGCGAACACGGGTGAGTAATTCGCTAAAACTGGGGTTGCCTGTCAAGCTGGTACGCATGACTAAAGTATTGACAAAAAAGCCAATTAACCCTTCTATTTCAGAGCGATCGCGGTTAGCAATTGGCGAACCCACCAAAATATCTTCTGTACCTGTATAGCGATAAAGCAGGGTATCAAATGCTGCCAACAGCGTCATAAAGAGCGTGCAACCTTGCTCTTGGCTGAGTTTGGAGAGCTTATTAGTTAGTTCAACAGACAGGACAAACTCTTGATGTGTGCCGTTGTAGGTTTGCACAGCTGGTCTAGGTCTGTCTGTGGGGAGCGACAATAAGGCTGGTGCATCTTGTAGTTGTTGTTGCCAGTAATTTAATTGGCTTTGTAGTACTTCCCCTTGCAACCAGTTTCGCTGCCAAATTGCGAAATCTGCGTATTGAATCGGCAGTGGCGCTAACGGTGACGGCTGACCTTGAGCATAAGCATCGTACAGTGCTGCTAGTTCTTGGACAAACACACCCATTGACCAACCGTCACTAACAACATGGTGCATACACACTAACAAGACGTGTTCCGTCTCATTAAGCACTACTAATGTCGCCCTGATTAATGCTTCCTTTGCCAAATCGAAAGGTTGAGTAACTTGTTGTTGCGCTAATTGTTGACTAGTAATTTCTCGTTCTGTTACTTCGACTTCGCTCAGTACAAGTGTAGATAAATGCTGCAAGTCAACAATTGATAATATTCTCTGCTCCCTGTTCCCTGTTCCCCATTCCCTAATAATTTGAGAAGGTTTGCCATCAACTGTAATGAAGTTAGTGCGTAATGCTTCGTGGCGATGAATAATTTCTTGTAAGCTTTGTTCTAAGGCTGCTCGATCCAAATTTCCTACTAGCCGCAAAGCCATAGGAATGTTGTAAAAGGGGCTGTTCGGCTCGAACTGATCTAAAAACCACAAACGCTGTTGTGCATAAGACAGTGGTAATTCTGCATCCCTTGTCCGCCTTAAAAGTGGCGGGGAAGTTATTTCTGAGTCTTGTTGCTGTAACTGCCCAATTGATTGTGCTAATTCTGCAACTGTGGCTCTTGCAAATAACTCACGCAATGGTAATTCTACTTTGAAAATGTTGCGAATGCGTGAAAGCAGTTGCGTTGCTAGTAGCGAGTGTCCGCCAAGCTCAAAGAAGTTATCGTGAATACCCACTTGCTCTACTTTCAGCACTTGCGCCCAAATTTGCGCCAGCATTTCTTCAGTAGGTGTGCGCGGTGCAACATACAATTCTCGCAGTGTGCTGTCTAACTCATGTGTTGGCAGGGCGCGGCGGTCTACTTTTCCGTTAGAGGTGAGGGGTAAGGATTCCAGCAGCACTATTGCACTTGGCATCATGTACTCTGGTAGCTTTGCCTTAAGAAAGGAGCGCAGTTCTGGGACTGTGGGGGATTGTTCTTTTTGCGGTACTACATAAGCAACTAAACGTTTGTCCCCTGGTTCGTCCTCCCGAACTGTCACTATACTTTCCCAAATGGCTGGGTGAAAAGTTATTAATGCTTCAATTTCTCCCAACTCAATGCGGAAACCACGAATCTTAACTTGGTTATCGATGCGTCCTAAATACTCTAACTCGCCATCGGGTAAATACCGCGCTAAATCACCTGTTTTGTATAATTTTTTGCAATTATCAAATGGGCTAGAAATAAAACGTTCTGCTGTCAGTTCGGGACGATTCAGATAGCCACGTGTCAACCCTGCGCCACCAACGTACATTTCACCAGGAACGCCTATCGGTACTGGCTGTAAATATTCATCCAGCACGTATACTTGTAAATCAGGAATCGGACGACCAATTACACTAGCTGTGCGATCTAAATCGGCTTTGCTCAATGGGCGATAGGTAACGTGTACGGTGGTTTCTGTAATTCCGTACATATTCACTAATTGGGGTGAGGAGTCGCCATGTCGCTCAAACCAAGGTTGTAAACTCTTCAGTTCTAAGGCTTCTCCACCAAATATGACTAGGCGTAAGTTCAAGGAGGAGGCAGGGGAAAATGTTATTGACTGTTCTGCTTGAATTAATTGACGGAAAGCTGATGGTGTTTGATTGAGAATTGTGACTTTTTCTTGACACAATAATTGATAGAAAGATTCAGGCGATCGCGTCACTAAATAAGGCACTACTATTAGTTTTCCACCATACAGCAATGCACCCCAAATTTCCCATACAGAAAAATCGAATGCATAAGAGTGGAACATTGTCCACACATCATCTTGAGTGAAGTGATACCAAGAGTCTGTGGCTGCAAATAAACGAGTTATATTTGAGTGATTGACTAAAACACCTTTGGGTTTACCTGTAGAACCGGAAGTATAGATGATATAAGCTAAATTATCAGGTGTTGCGGTATTTTCTGGGTTTAACTCGCACTCTTGAGCAATTTTTTCCCAGTCGGTGTCTAAGCAAACAATATGCGCCTGATGTTGAGGAATAGTGTCTACTAATTGCTGTTGTGTTACCAGTACTTTAACTTGAGCATCTTCTAACATGAAGCTTAAACGCTCAGTTGGATACTCAGGATCGAGCGGCACATAAGCACCACCCGCTTTGAGAATGCCTAATATTCCCACGATTGTTAAGAGCGAACGCTCTACACACAACCCAACCAACGTATCTGATTTTACACCCAAGGAGCGCAAGTAATGCGCCAACTGGTTAGCTTGATTGTTCAACTGCTGATAAGTCAGTTGTTGATTTTCATACACCACTGCGACAGCATCAGGGGTACGCTCTACCTGCACCTCAAACAACTGATGGATACATTTATGCTGAGAATAATCTGCTTGAGTGTTATTCCACTCTACTAATAACTGCTGTTGCTCAGGTTGTGTCAACAAGGGCAATTGGGAAATTGGCCCAATAGGATTTGCCACAATCCCTTCAAGTAACGTTATAAAATGCCCTACCAATCGGGTAATTGTGCTGGCATCAAAAAGGTCAGCATTATACTGCAAAATCCCACCTAAAGAAGAATTTCCTTCTGAGAGTGTCAAATTTAGATCGAACTCACCCTGCATCTGAGGAATTTCAAAAGGTTCGAGGATAAATCCTTCTTTATCTACTCCACCTTGTAACAAAAGTTTTTGTGCATACTCAAACTGCCCCAAATTCTGGAAAATAAAGTTGAATACAGTTTGAAAAATTGGAGAGCGACTGGAATCGCGCTGTGGCTGCAATCGCTCTACTAATAAAGCAAAGGGAAAATCTTGATTTGCTAGTGCTTGTGATACTGTATGACGAATTTGAACCAGAAAGTCCCTAAAACTTGGATTACCTGCAAAATTTGCCCGTGTGACAACTAGACCGACGAAGTAGCCAACAATGGTAGCAAATTCTGTCTGATTTCTACCGGAAGTAGGAACACCGACTAAAATATCCTCTTGCCCTGTATAACGATACAGGAGAACCTGATATGTCGCTAAAAGCAGGATATATTGGGTAACGCCTTCTTTTTGAGCTAGCTTTTTGAGTTTTTCGCTCAGGTCTGGGGAGAGGTTAAAGTTATACGAAGCACCGTTATAGATTTGAATGGGTGGTCGTGGGCGGTCTGTCGGCAAATTGAGTACAGGTAATTCTCCTGCGAGTTTTTGCTGCCAGTAGTTCCAGAGCTTTTCTCCTTGAGCAGTGGTTAATAATTCTCTTTGCCAACGAATGAAATCAATGTAAGAGTGCTTTAGAGGAGTTAGAGATGGCTGAACCCCCGACTCTAGTGTAGGATAGCTGGCGATCAATTCATCGAGCAGTGATGCCATCGACCAACCATCAAAAGCAATATGATGTATTGACATCAACAGGATGTGTTCCTGGGGTGAAGAAGTGAATAAACGCACCCGGATTACTGGCCCATTTTCGAGGTCAAAAGGTTGTTTATATTCCCGAATAACTCTTTGCTCAAGCTCCTGCTGGTTCCAACTGGAAGCATTTATTTGTTGAAAATCTGGTAACTGAGTTGGATGGATTTGTTGAACAACTTGATTCCCTTGCTTGGAAAAAGTGGTACGCAACTGGGGATGGCGGTCAATCAGGAGTTGGAAGGTTTTTTGCAAAGTTGTGACATTCACCTGCGAACAAATACGACAGGCAAATGCCATATTGTAAGCTGCGCTCTCAGGTGCTAATTGCCACAAAAACCATAGTGCTTGTTGACCGTAGGAAAGAGGATAAGTATTTAAAATATCTGGGCGATCGCGCAGTAACTCTAAAATTTCACTTTTGTGCTGCTGTAGTTGAGCAACTACATCAGAAGTTAACAGCGACTTAGAACCACCAATCCGCAATTTTTCTCCGTCATGCCCTAACTTAACCCCTTTAAAAGAAAGGTCTTGTAAAAATTCAACCAAGCTCATAGTTCTAACTCCACCCAATCGCTGTTTTCCAGATTCACTAACTGAAATTGCTCGCTATCTTGGCTCTGGCTAGAAGCAAATTCTTCATTACCATCCAAGGGAAAAATTTGCAATGCCAAATAATTAGCCAGCTTTGTAACCGTAGGATAATCAAAAGCTAAATTTGCGGGTACAGAGCATTTTAAAGAGTTTTGCAGACGGTTTCGCAACTCAACAGCAGTCAGAGAATCCATCCCTAACTCAAAAAACCCTTGTTCAATATCTCGGTTTGAGAGATTACGCCCTAGTACTTTGGCTACTTGTGAGGAAATATGCTCAATTAAAAGCGATTGGCGATCGCTTGCATTAGCCTTTTCTAATTGAGTCCGAAAATCAGATTGTTCAACTGTCTTAGCTAAGGTGTAGCTAAAGTTAGCAAAGAATGGCGAACCGAAACTCGATTTACTCAAAAATTCCGACCAGTTGAAGGGTATTACCGCTACTTGGGCAGAAGATTGATTTAACAATTGCTCTAGCACAGTCAATCCCTGTTGAGGAGAAATTGTACCAATACCGCTAGTCTGTAGGCGATTTTGATTTCGGCTATCCAAGTTAGCTGCCATGCCCACTTGCGACCAAGGCCCCCAGTTAATACTGATTCCTGGCAGACCCAAAGCTTGGCGATAATGGCATAAAGTATCCATAAAAGCATTGGCTGCTGCATAGTTACCTTGTCCTGTAGAGCCAATCAGCGAACTCATCGACGAGAAACAGACAAAAAACTCTAGTGGTAGATGTTGGGTTAAGGTATGGAGATTCCATGCACCTGCCACTTTGGGAGCCATCACTTGCCCAAAGCGTTCTAAGGATTGCTGCTGCAATACTCCATCATCTAATACTCCTGCTGTATGTATAATCCCCTTGAGTGGCGGTAGCTCTGAGTGGATTTTTTCTAGTACTTCAGCCACTTGGTGAGCTTGAGATACATCAGCTTTGACAACTAGCACCTTCGCCCCTGACTGTTCAAGGATGGTGATGCGTTCTTGTGCAGCCAAAGATGGTTCATGCCGTCCAGTTAATACTAGATGTCGCGCTCCTTTTTCTACTAGCCACTGGGCAGCCTCTAAACCTAAAGCACCAGTACCTCCGGTTATCCAGTAACTACCATCGAGGTTTACGGATGGTAATGTTTCGAGAGCTTTTCGCCGCACTAGGCGTGCTACATAACGTACACCCTGACGATAAGCAACTTGGTCTTCTGTATCAGCAGAGCATATTTCTGACCAGAACGATGGCAGATTGTCCTCAGCAGCAGCTAAATCTAAGCGCACGCATTGTAATTCGGGATGTTCTAAAGCGATGACTCTACCTAATCCCCACAATGCCGCCCCACTTAGTTGAATTGGCTGCATTGATGCGCTATCTACTGCTTGAGTACCACGAGTCACCAGCCATAGCCGAGGAGGTGTTGGGAAGTTCGCTTGCACTACAGCTTGCACTAGGTGTAAAACGCTGCCGCAATTGAGAAGTTGTTCTTGTTCTAAATCTGCTAGCAAGTTTTGCGACTGCTCTTGGTAACTCCACAGATGGATAATATTGCTTATTCCATACTGGCTAACGGCACTGATTAATTTTTGCCAGTGATCGGGAAGGTTGGGATCGATTTGATAATGTTGCTGGTCAATTTCCTGATAGCTAACACCAGCAGACACTAGGATATAATTGGCTCCTTGTTCTTGCAATTGGTTAGCCAGTTGTTGCCCTAGTCCTTCTGGGTCAGCCAAAATCAGCCAACTGCCACCAGGAACAGCAACCGATTGACCTTTTTCCACCGCTTGCCATTCAATTTCATAAAACCAGTCTGCGACATCTTGCTCCAGAGAATGCAGTAACGCCTTGCGAGTCACTTTTTTGGCTTCTAAACCTGTGATGTCTGCAATTAACTGTCCACTATCATCAAAAAGTTTAATATCTACTACTAGTTTGTCAGGATTGACGTTATCTGACTGGCGCTGAATTATATGACACCATAACTGCTGATTTTGAGGGCGTTGGTAAATCTGGAAACTCTCAACTGCGAAGGGTACAGAAGTCTCATCGTCAGAGAAGAAAATACAGATTAGTTGCAAGCAAGAGTCCAAAAGACCTGGATATAATTGATAATCTTCTAAACCATCTACTTGGTCAAGCCATTTGAACTTGGCTAGGGCTTCTCCTTCTCCACACCAGATACAATCAAGCCACTGGAAGCTAGGCCCTAATAGAAGCTGACGCTTCTGCAAATTTTGGTAAATTTCGAGTGCAGCTATTTGTCGAGTACAGCGTAACTGGATTTCTTGGATGGAGACAATTTCTGGTTTTCTGGGGTTGCTTTTAATTCTCCCTGTGGCATGGACTAGCCACTCACTGACCTGAGTACTACCATTTGGTACTGCATCAAAGCTGATGAGTTGCAAAGATGCACCACTCTCTTCAAAAGACAGCACCAACTGCACCGTGCGTGCTTTATCTTTGGGGATAGCCAATGCCTGCGGGAAAATTATATTTTCTAACAGACACGCCTCATTAGCGAAAGTCAGCTCTGCTGCACCAGATATTAGGCAGAGATGACAAGCTCCAGGTACAACAACTTTGTTATATAGTTGATGTTCTGCTAAAAACGGTAGAGTTTGAGTACTGAATTGGGTTTCAAACAAGATTTCCTTGCTTAAGGGCAACTGGAGCTTTTTGTCTAATAATGGATGCAGTTTTGCTGGTTGTAGTTGTTGATGCCGAGGTGGAGTATGTTCAATCCAATAACGTTGTCTCTGAAATGGATATGTTGGTAGTGCAACTTTGCGGCGAGGATAATCTTGCTCAAGTCCTAACCAATTAACTTTGCCTCCAGCTACGTATAACTCACCTAAACTAGAGAGCAACTGTTCCCATTCTGGTATGCTTTCACGTAAAGAAGGTAGCCATAAACTTTCACTCTCTGGCAAGCATTGACGACCCATGCCCAATAAAATCGGTTTCGGGCCGATTTCTAAGAATACTCTATATCCAAGAGTATGTAATGTTTGCATACTATCAGCAAACCGCACTGTTTGACGGATATGATTTACCCAGTATTGCGGTGTTGTGATGCGATCGCCTGCCAATTCTCCAGTAACATTAGATACTAATGAAATTTGCGGCTGATTGTAGGTAACTTGATTAGCTATTGCCTCAAAGTCAGCCAACATCGGTGTCATCAACGGCGAATGGAAAGCATGAGATACTTGCAAACGCTTTGTCTTCACTCCTTGGGCTTCTAGTTGCTGACAAACAGCTGTGATATCTTCTCTAGCTCCAGAAATTACGACACTTTCGGGGCCATTGATGGCTGCTATTGCCACCCGTTGATTATAGGCTGCAATAACTTCTCTCACTCTTGCCTCTGAAGCCATCAAGGAAACCATTTCACCCCCAGATGGCAATTGTTGCATCAACCGTCCGCGATGAGCAATGAGTTTTAGTCCATCTGACAAACTAAAGACACCAGCTACAGTTGCAGCCACATACTCGCCAACACTATGCCCCATAACGACATCTGGCTCAATTCCCCACGACTTCCACAGTTGATACAGAGCATA
Organism: Nostoc sp. DedQUE02; assembly: GCF_034531035.1. Classification (NCBI taxonomy): domain Bacteria; kingdom Bacillati; phylum Cyanobacteriota; class Cyanophyceae; order Nostocales; family Nostocaceae; genus Nostoc; species Nostoc sp. DedQUE02. The sequence continues at coordinate 59,081 of NZ_JAVRBY020000043.1, forward strand.
CTCAATCGCAAATAACGCAGGTTGAGTATATGCAGTTCGATCCAGCAGATCCTCAAGACCTTGACTAGGATACAGTACCTCTAACAAAGAATGCTCCAGTAATGGGCGAAGAATTTCATCGCACTGCTCTAAAGTTTGGCGGAATATAGGTTGAGTGTTGTATAATTTACGGCCCATGTTGATGTACTGGGAGCCTTGACCAGTAAACAATAAGGCTATTTTTGTTAGCTTGTTATTAGACTGGAAGCTCTTAGAAAATGTCAAATCAGCCAGTTTCTCTACCAACTCCTCCCTAGAGTCAGCCACAATTGCCAGACGATGGTTAAAATGCTCCCGCCCTGTATTCGCTGTATAGCAAACATCTGCAATAGATACTCCAGAATTCGATATCAAAAATTCCCGATACCGATGTCGCAATTCATCTAAAGCATTCAGAGTTTTTGCCGAAAGTGCAAGCAGATGGTAAGGACGTTCAATAGGATCTTCATCTGAATTTTGAATTTTGAATTTTGAATTTTGAATTTTTATCGGTGCTTCTTCCAAAATCACATGGCAATTAGTACCACCTATTCCCAGAGAATTCACCCCAGCACGACGGGGATGATCTTGGGTATGCCAATCTTGCAACGTAGTATTAACGTAAAAAGGCGTATTGGGTAAATCCAGTTGAGGATTAGGTTGTTCAAAGTGCAAACTTGGTGGAATTTTTTGATGGTACAGTGACAGGACTGTTTTGATAAAACCAACCACACCAGAAGCAATCTGGAGATGACCGACATTGGTTTTTACTGAACCAATACCACAAAAGTTTTTTGACTGCGTACTAGCGCGAAATGCTTGGGTGAGTCCGCCAATTTCAATCGGATCTCCTAAAGGTGTGCCAGTTCCATGTGCTTCTACGTAACTGATGGTTTCTGCATCAATTCCAGCCATCGCCATTGCTTCTGTGACTACAGCTGCTTGACCGTCTCCATTAGGAGCCATGTAGCCAACTTTTGTACCACCATCGTTATTAACGGCTGAACCTTTAACTACAGCATAGATGTTATCGCCATCAGCGATCGCATCTGACAACCGCTTCAAAACCACAATTCCCACACCACTACCAAAAATCGTCCCTTGAGCGCGAGCATCAAAAGCCCGACAATGACCATCTGGAGTGACAATCATTCCTTCTTGATACAAATGACCAATCTTTTGGGGTGCATTCACAGAAACCCCACCAGCTAAAACCATGTCACTTTCGCCACTCAGCAAGCTGGCACAAGCCATGTGAATTGCCACCAAAGATGTAGAGCAAGCGGTTTGCACATTCACGCTTGGCCCGGTCAAGTTGAGTTTGTAAGAAATCCGTGTGGTTAAATAATCTTTATCATTAGCAACCATCATCTGCAAACCACCCATTGAATCTATGGTTGCTACTTGCAGATTATCGTTAATATCAAGCTGATGGCGGTTGGGATAAACATTATTCAGTAAATAAGTGTTCATCACTGCGCCAGCATAGATGCCGATCGCACCATTATAGGTTAGAGGATTATAACCCGCAGTTTCTAAGCTTTCCCAGGCACATTCGAGTAAAAGACGCTGTTGAGGATCTAGTAATTCTGCTTCTTTTGTGCTATAGCCGAAGAAATCAGCATCAAAAGATTCCACATCAGATAATATGGGCTTGGCTTTGACGTAGTGAGGATTTTTGACTAGTACCGGATCTACACCTGCTTTGATAATTTCTTCATCGCTGAAAAACGAAATCGATTCTACGCCATTGCATAAATTTTGCCAGAATTCATCGATATTATTCGCACCAGGAAAACGACATGACATCCCGATGACGGCGATATCCGATTGATTAACAGCTTGGCGAGAACTACGAACCTTGGCGCGTTTTTGACCTTGAACTACAGAAGGTGATTCTGTTTGCCCTTGACTTAAGAAGTTCGCTAAGGTGCTGATGCTGGGATATTTAAACATATCCACAATCGACACCGGAATCTGGAAGGATTCTTGCAATTTACTCTGAGCCTGTACTAGAAGTAGTGAATGTCCTCCTAGCTCGAAGAAGTTCTCATGGATGCCTATTTCTTCTATACCCAAGACTTCTTGCCAAATCTGTGCAACTTGGCGTTCAATGTCTGAAACTGGTTGTGCTTGGTCGTTGGCGCTTTGGTGCAACTCGCCTCTGGTAAGCTTTTCTAAATCGATAGTGCCTGTTTTGGTTAACGGCATCTGTTGTAGCTGCACAAAATTGCAAGTACTAGGTGTACCATAGCGATCGCACACCACTAATTTAGATAATTGCTCCCCAACTGAGGAATTACTGGCGGTAAAATAAGCAGTTAATTTTTCCAGAGGATAACTATCTTCTACATAACTGCGGATATATCGGTTACTACCATCTAATCCCACTAGCAATTGCACCTGATTATGGTGTAAACCAACGAGCAAAGAATACAGCCCTTGTCGTGCAGACATGGCATAGTAGCCCGCCTTTTGAGCTAACTTGCTTCTTTGGTAGTCTTGGCTAATACCGAGGCCATCCCACAGACTCCAGCTAAAGCAATAGCTCTTTAACCCCAAAGAACGTTGATAATGTGCAAAACTTTCTAGAAACTGATTAGCTGCAACAAATGTGCCGACAGTAGCGCCTCCCAAGAAACTACTGACTGAAGAAAAGCTGATAAAAACTGCTTGGGGATTGTCTAGTAGTAATTGATTGAGTACCCAAGCTCCTCCAACTTTCGAGCGTAAAGCTGCTGACCAACTGTTATGATTTTCTGCGATGAGCGATCGCTCCTGATAAGATCCTGCTAGATGTAATACCCCGTCTAATTGACATCCCCAGCTAGACTTTGCCTGTTCAATCACACCTTGCAAAGCTGGTAAATCGCAGACATCCACTGCCTCATAGATGATTTCTCCTCCTAGCTTTTCTAGTTCTTGATAAGCCGCGATTTTTTCAGATATAGCATTAGACTGTTCTGTGTAGTTGTGCCATGCACTTCTTTCGGGTAGTTCAGTTCTACCAACTAACACTAGCCGTGCTTTGTAATGCTTCAATAAATACTTAGCAATTTCAACACCAACACCTCCAAGACCACCGCTAATTAAATACATTCCACCTGATTTAAAAGCAAAATCTTGCTTTTGTGGAGAGCAAAAATCTACTTTCTCTAATCGAGGAATCCAACGCTGTCCTTGGCGATAAGCTACCTCAGACTCCCCTGATAAGATATGCAACTCTTGCAGAATCCGCTCTGCATTCACTACTGTTTTATCTACAGTTAAATCTACATGACGACTAGTTAATCCTGGTATTTCCTGCTCGATTACCTTCAATAATCCAAGCAGTGGTGATTTTTCATAGGCAATTTTATCAACAGGTGATGTAAACTGCGTATAATTAGAAACTACTAACAAATCGATAGGATATTGAAATTTCTGGATATTAGCTAACGCTTTAATTAAGGATAGTAGACTATAAACACCATATTTTTGAGCCTGTTCCAAGGACTCTAAACTGGAAATTTCATTAATACAACTGTCATAAGTCCATAAATGTATAATTTTATCGATTTGAAAGTTATTAGCTTTCAGGGCAGATAGCAAACGTTGATAATCTTCGGGATTATTTGGTGCAATTTGATAGCGGTTATTGCTCAGTTGCTTAAAGTTTACTCCCGCTTCAATACCAACCCACGGCTGCCCCTGTTTTTGGAGTTCTGCACCCAAAGATTCTCCTAATCCTAATTGGTCGAGAAATACCAGAAAATTACCATTGATTGTAGACATTTGGCTTACAGGTAGTTTCTGCCGCCATATCTTGCGATAAAACCAGTCTGGTAATAAGTTAGGATTGTCTAAATTGATGCCAAGTTGTTGAATAATAATATCAAATTCACCAGCTTCAAACCTCTTGCTTAATTGGGCGCGCTGAATTTTACCAATTGCAGTCTTCGGAATTACTTCCTTTTTGACAGGAATAATGTAATTTGGATTTACCCCAATCTTTTTGACAACTGCCCCACGAATCTTTTTTATTAGCTCTTTCAACAAAGTTTGCTCAGAGACAACAGAACTAAAGAATATAGCTAATTGATCTGCGTTTTGCCCAGAGAATCGCACGGCACAAGCAGCCGTATAAGATATCTCTACACCTTCGACTTCTTCAACTACTGATTCAATTTCATGGCTGTAATAGTTGATGCCATTGATAATAATGTCATCTTTATCTCTGCCAGTCAGCACGATTCGTCCTGACCTGATATAGCCGATATCTCCAGTATTGAACCATCCATCTTCGGTAAAAGCTTCGCGGTTGCGCTCTGGATTTTGATAATAACCGGAAGTAACTGAAAGTCCTTGAACTTGAAATCTCCCAATCACTCCTTCGGGAACGATTTGATTATTATCGTCAGTAATGCGAATTGATGCTCCCGGAATCGGTGGCCCAAGTTCTACAAATGACATATCATCTGATGAAGATTCTAAAGAAAAACCATCAGACCAAGTGATTCCTGAGCAAGTCTCAGACATCCCAAAGGCTGGATGAATAGCGTTAGGTGGTAAACCATGTCGTTGGAGGAGCTTAAGAAAACTACGTGCTGTCTTCGGTACGATTTGCTCTCCAGCGTTCACTAGAAAACGCATAGAAGATAAATCCCATGACTGCTGATTTATTTCACTAGCGCGTTCATTAAGTAAGGAAAAAGCGAAGTTTGGGGCCCAAGAAATTGACGCTTGGTGGCGTTGAATCAATTCCAACCAACGAATGGGATTTTGCAGAATATATTCTGTAGATGCATGGATTTGCTTACAACCTAAATCAACTGCCATCAGTCCTAGAAAAACAATTGCACCCACATGCTCTAATGGCATCCAGTTCAAAACAATCTCATCACTAGAAAAATTGTTCATTTGGGCTGTGCCAGCCGTCATGCTTAAGAGATTGCAATGAGTTAACATCACACCTTTAGGAAAACCAGTACTGCCTGAAGTAAGTAATAGTAGTGCTAAATCATCTTCGTGACTTTGATGAATATTTCTATCTGGTTGGTTTTTGCGTAAGTTATCTACTGTCTCAACTTGAAAATTTTCTATATTTAAAAGTGCAGGTAACTCCCGAAGGCTTTGAACTAATTTTGAGCTTGTCAGAACAATAGGTTGCTCTAACATCTGCCAAGCATTGTGTAATTTGTTAACAGCGCTGTTAACCTGCTCATAGGCAGGTGCAATAGAAACTGGTACGGGAATAAAACCGCCTAATATACAACCCCAAAATGCAGGTATGAAATCTTGACTGAGATCGATTTGAAATATTACTTTGTCTAATGGTTTTAAACCTAACTTTCTTAAACCAGCTAATATCTTTTGAGCATCTAATAGTAAATCTTTATAAGATTGAATTATTTCATAACCATCGGATTGAATATAAACTAATTCTTTTTCTGGGAATTGAATAGCTGTTTTTTGCAGTGCTTCTCCAAGAAGTTTGGCAGCATTTTTGTTTTGCTTTAGTTCTCCACCATGACTGATAGAGAATTTACTGTTATCAGCATTTTGATTAGTATTTGAACGGGTAATTTGAGATGGAACCAAAGTATTATTTTCTTCATATATCAGAGTTTTCCAATTACTCAGCAAGTCCGATAGGCGCAGCGATCGCTGCTGCTTGATGTGTTCCTGAACTACTACTGCTACTTGCTTAACTTCGGGTACTAACTGGATTTGCTCTGACCACCGCTGCATTAAATCAGTATCTCTAATTTCCAGACAACTTAGAGCAGTTTCGTCTATTTCTCCAGATTGAGACAATGGCAGAGTCGATACTAGTACTATTGCTTTCGGTATCCATTGGCTTGGTAATATTTTTTGCAAGTGAGATAATACTTGTTCTGGTGCAAATAAACTTGATGGTACTATATAAGCAATTAATTCTTGTTTGAACTTCTCTGTTTGTCTCTCTATGACTACGCAATTATCTATAGTTAAACTTGACCGGATAGCAATTTCTATTTCTCTATATCTAAAAGTTTGATTACTTGAATCTACTAATGTTTGGCTATAATTATCTAATTGCATTAATTTCTATATCCTTATCATAGTATTATAGTCCAATGCTTGATAATTAAAATCACTTAACTGTAATTACTGCAAATAAGAGATCAGCTAAGATAATAGTTAATTATACAACAATTCTTCAAAAACTTGATTATTTTTATCACTTCAACTTCTTGAATATCAATACTGAAAATTTTAATTTAGTTCATTTTATAAATTAACCTTTAGTCTGTCTAATGAAAGATATTTTTTTAATTTGTTAAAACGATTTAGTCCATTTTGTCAACCTTAAACTCTTATATTTTTAGTTATATTTTATTAACAAAAAATAAATATATACTTAGACTAATTAAAGGCTAAAACTGTAATATGTTTACTGAGTTTTTATAGACCTTCATAATAATCTCATTTTGCTCGACAAAATGCAATAGCAGTTAAGGCAGTGAATATAGTCTTATCTATGAAATCTAATAGTAGTTAGAACATTAAAGTGGACAGTTAAGACAGTTAAGTGGATATTTTAAGTGGCAGTTAAGACAGTTAAGACAGTTAAGCAGATAATGAAAATATTTGTAACAATAATAAATAATAATTGCTAACTGGAAACTATTTGTAACTAACTAGAGAATTATACAGATAGTGAGAGGTGCTTGGTTTATAGGTTGCAGGAGGCTACCGCTTCTTCACTCCGAACTGCTCTAATTTCCATCAGATATAAATCATGAAAAAATATCAGTAGACCGAAAAGTTTTACGATCACTAAAAAATAGTAGTCTTTGATACCGTTTATTTAGGAATGTACAAAAAATGGGTTGTGCTTCCACCTTTGCCCACAGACGTTCACTGGTTTGATCTAAACTCTGACTTTTCCTGCACCCTCTTGACAAATGTGCAATTACCTTAACCTCTCACGAATGCCACAAGGATAGCTTGTTCGGTTTTCATTGGTTATTAGTTACTTGCTTATCTAATGATAGCAGTATCCTAATATCATAACAACTAAATATCTAACTATTCTATTATTGAATTATACTTGAATAGCAGCTATGCTAAGGGGATGAAAGTGATTTGTAAATTATCGGAATTAATCAAACAAAAAGGTGTAGATCAAAAGACCGTAGCCTTGGCAACTGGACTGAGTACAACTACTGTAGGGAAAATGTACCGCAGTCATTTTGACCGAATAGATAACCGAACGGTAACAGTTTTGTGTAAATACTTTGGATTAAAAAGTATTAATGAGCTTATAGATATAGTTTGGGAAGAAGATGACCAATGACTGACACCCCCGATTCAGTAAACCGAATAGAACTTATTGAAAGATTGCTACTCGACACAAATAATCGCCTAAATCGAGTAGCCGAGCAGCAAGTACTAAATACTCAGCTGTAGAGGTATTAAAACTGATGAAGTTGCGGGTATAACTGTAAGATTCCCTGTAAAATTACGCTCACTCCATACACAAATGCTATTACTAGGACAATCAGGTACAGTTTGAGCTTGAGTCACATTAGGTCTTGAAAAACTTCCAATTACAGAAACTCCTATAACTACAGCAAACCCTATCTGTGATATTTTTTTCATTAATTTTACAAGACACTGTATTTAATACGCATTAGATTACAGCTAATGAGGTATGTAGTCAAATTTCCTGTTTTTTCCACCCCAACACATAGCCTGATGCCTGATACTCTTAGTTTTGTCGTTTTTGGCGCGATCGCTTTCTTCATAGGTTCGACCGCGCACAGGTGTTGCGAGACAATGGCTCTCAAAACCATTGCCACACCTATACGTAACGGATTATTAAGCAATTCGTTTCTTATTTTTTCTTTAGTGCGTAAACCAATGTAAAGCGATGCGATCGCAATTCTTAATTATGAGTGAAAATCCAGACACCGAACTTACTTCAGAATCTCAAAGGATAGCAGAAACTTTCAAAAATCACCTCGGTAATTTCCACTGGAGGGGTGATTCAGGCGCGGGATTAAATCGTTACACAATTTCTTCCCTTGTCTCAAAATCTCCCTCAGAGTCGATAACAATTGGATCGTTTTGACAGCTACCATAAGTCTGTTGCTGACGATCAACTTTTGCTGCCATTTCGTCAAAGCCATCGAAAATCAGCAGCAACTTACCCATGCGATTGAGTTGGTCAAAAACTTCGCTGTTGATGCCGATATTGTGTTGGGTAAAAAAGAATCCTGCTAAAACATTCTCTACATTTAACGCTTTGGCAAAGTCACGCAAGGTAATTACTAAAAGGAGACGGGGACGTTCAACACCACGTTTTTGGGCATCGCGGTAACGTTGCAATGCAGTCCAAGCATAGTGAAAGACAAACCAAGTTTTACCTGTACCAAATTCTCCCAGAATTGAAATATGCTCTTTAGCGAGATCATCAAGCCACAAGTCGATATAATCATCAATCCAGCCGTCCTCTTCTTCATAACGACTCACCCCGATTCGCCGCTTAGTAATTGGCTCAATTTCTTCTTTAGCAGGACTTACGCAACTGTCACAAGCAATGGCGCGGTGTAGCCGCGCCGCGCGCCAAGCAACTACACGATAAACATG